>JAZSES010000218.1:0-8088 GCA_045531805.1 Candidatus Limenecus sp.
AATAGTCACAAGCCACAACATTGAAAATTGGTTCTTGTGCCCTTTCTATTAATTCCTGATAAAGTCTTGAACTTTGCCCCTCTCCAAGCACAATATTTGCAAGTTCTAAACCAATGTTATCTCTAATATTTGTTGCAACTGGCCCCAACCAACCTGTAATTGCGAAATCTGTATTTATTTTTCCTTTTAACTCAAAATACTTCTCTTCTTGTGTTGGCTCATCAATCTTATTTACAGGATTAGCGTAATTTTCTCTGCCTTTAAAATCAAATTCTTTTACAACTAATTCTAAAATTTCATCATGATTAAAATCACCAACAACAATTGTTGTAATATTATTTGGTGTGTAATGAGTTCTGTAATAATCCAAAATAACTTCTCTAGGAATAGATGCAATTGTTTGAGGGAAGCCAATAACATCTCTCCTATATGGATGAGAAGTATACATATTGCGATTTGTGTTGTTATAAACCTTTGTCCACGGTTGATCTTCTCTCATTCTTATTTCTTCAATAACAACATGACGTTCTCTTTTTTGAGTAACGTTTTCACCTAGAATAAAAGGTAAACCTATCTCATGTTCAGGTATTACAGGATCAAGCATCATATCGGCATGTAATTCAATAGCCTGTTTAAAATACTCGCCATTTGGGCCTTGAGGAAGTGTAACATAATAATACGTATAATCTTTCCAAGTAGCAGCGTTAACAATTGCCCCTTTTGCTTCTAAAGTCTTATCAAAATAACCAGCCTCATGCTTACTTGTTCCTTTAAACATCAAATGTTCAAGAAAATGTGAAATACCATTATTTTCGTCATTTTCATTTATTGAACCTGTTTTAACCCAACTTGAAACATTAACAAGCCCACCATCTTTATGAGCAAACACAATTTTGTGCCCACATTCTCTTTCATAAATTTCGATAGGTCTTGATAAATAAGGATATGATATTTCTCTTTTAGTTATATTGTTTTCCACAAAACTACCTCTACTTATTAACTCAATAGAATTGTACCAGATAAAAACGCTGTTGGCACATTTATACGATGTATATTAGCGTTGTTTTATGTTCCAAAAATCAGGGTGTAACATCGCCAAAAAAGGAATTAACTCAAGCCTACCAACAAGCATATTAACAACACAAATGATTTTGGAAAGAGGATGTAAAAAATCAAAATTATTCATCGGACCTAATAAACCAAAGGCAGGGCCTACATTCCCCAATGTCGCAATACTACCAGTAACACCTATGACTGCATTGTTTTCAAGAAACGAAATCATTAATCCTGATATAGCAAATAACAAGAAATAGAAAAATATAAATGCCATAATCTGCTGAGCAACATCTTGCACCACAATAGATTTATTAATTTTTATAGGATACACAGCATTGGGGTGTAAAATTTTTGCAACTTCTTTCTTCATATACTTAAAAAGAAATAACCATCTAACAACTTTCATACCACCACCAGCTGAACCAGCACATGCACCACAAAAATACAAAACAAATAGCAATACTTTTGCATCAAGATGCCATTGCTGAAAATCAACTGAAGCAAAACCCGCGGTAATTAGAACACTAATAACTTGAAAAAATCCAGAGGTAATTGCATCAAAAATATTGTAAGAATTATTCAAGAACAATACAAAAGCAACCAACAGAGAAAAACCTACAACAATCCCTAAATATGTCAAAAACTCTTCATCTTTAAACAACAGAGCTGGCTTTTTATTCAAGTAAACTTTATATATTAAAGCAAAGTTAACACCAGCAACAAACATAAAAAGTATCATTATCCAATTTATCAGATTTGAATGATACCCCATAATACTTTCTGCATTTGGTGAAAATCCACCACCAGCCAACGTAGAAAAAGAATTACAAACAGCATCAAACAGTGGCATGCCTGCAAGCTTCAAGAAAAAGATTTCAAGCAAAGTAACAAACAAATAAATAGTCCAAACTGCACTAGCAGTATGACGAATACGAGGCGTAATCTTATCTTCAGTTGGTCCAGGAGCTTCAGCAAAAAACATTTGTCGACCAGCAACTGCAAACTGAGGCAATACCGCAATAAATAAAACGATAATACCCATACCACCCAACCACTGACTCATAGAACGCCAAAAAAACATTGTCTTTGGATAATCAAAATGGGTTAATATAGTTGCACCAGTCGTTGTAATACCAGAAACAGACTCAAATAAAGCATTCAAAAAAGGTAATTTGAAAAACAGATAAGGAATTACACCAATAAGACAAAAAACAATCCAAGACAATGCAACAATACACAAAGCCTCGGATTTTTTAATATCATTCAAACTTTCAAAGGTATCTGATTTTATCTTAAAAACAGAACTAAAAAACAAAGCACAAAGACTTGCAACAACAAAAGGTATAATTGAAAACCAATCCTGATAATAAATAGCAACCAAAGCTGGTAACAATATTACAATTGCAATACATCTTAAAACTAACTCTAAAGCCGTAAATATATAGGTTAACCTCATCAGCCCTCTTATCTATCCTTAATTTTTATCTTTAAAGAAATCTATAATCTTTTGAGAATCTTCATCTTTTGTAAATATAATCAACTTGTCATTTGGTTTCAAAATTGTGAGACCTTTGGGAATTATAACACTATGTCCTCTTTGAACAGTAGCAATAATTGCTTTTCTAGGTAATTTTAAATTCATCAATGATATCTCTTCAAAATTATCAGGTGTAATTGTCTCAATAATTCGTCCTTGACCTCGTTCAACAGTAGCTAAAATTTCAACATCTGTTTCAATCAAACTATTTCTTATTTCAGAAATAGAAGCCTCTTTTGGTGAAACCGCCACATCTATACCAACTTTTTCGAACAGTCCAATGTTTGAAGTTTTGGAAACCCTAGTCAAAACTTTTTTTGCTCCCATCTGTTTAGTCAATAGAGAACAAAGCAGATTTTTTTCATCATTATTTGTAACACTGATTACAACATCACTATCCCCAATATCTTCCTGCTCTAGCAATTCCATATTTGTACCATCGCCATGCAAAACCAAAGTATTTTTCAAAATCTCTGTCAAATACTCGCAACGTTTGTAATCTCGTTCAATTATTTTTGTTTTAATATTAATCTTTTCCAAATTTTGAGCAAGCATTAATCCAACACTACCACCTCCTATAATAGCAGCAGTCTTAACCTTTGATGGACTTTGAAAAATATCTCTTGCCAAAATATCCAAAGAAGTCGAAGACCCCATAAAAATAACTTTGTCATTTAAAATGAATTCAGTTTCACCATCTGGAATAAACAAAGTTTCATCTCTAGTAATACCAACGACCAAAGTGTTCTCAGTAAAACGACATTCTTTGAGCTTTTTACCTAAAATTAAAGAATCTTCTTTTATTCGATACTCTAACATTCTTGCTTTACCTTGAGCAAAATTCTCAACATCAACAGCAGCTGGAACTGTAATAATTCTAAATATCTCTTGTGTAAGTAGCTCTTCTGGCCAAATAACAAAATCTATCATTTCATATTGAGTATTTTTAACCAACTGTAAAGACTCAATGTACTCAGACGTACTCACAAAACAAACAGTCTTAGCTTTACTCATTCGACTAACGGTCAAACAGGCTACTATATTTGCTTCATCAAAAGTTGTACATGCAATAAATATATCAGCATCTTCAATTTTTGCAGAAAGCAAAGTGTTAATATTAGAACCATTGCCAGCTATAAAACGAATATCTAAACGATTAAGAGAATCAGAACGGTTTTCTTCCTTATCAATTATAGTAACATCGTGATTTTCAAAAAATTCAGTTGCAACCAAAAGACCTATTTCACTTGCACCAAAAACTACAATTTTCATCACTAATTTCCTTTATCCTGAATTGACATTCGATTAGATGTCATATTAATTATAGACATACTCAAATTTAAGTAAATTATAATACATAAATTTAATTGGCAAAATATATTTTTGTTTTACAATAGAATGTATGAATTGAGTATCATTCGCCATTAGGCAAACTAAGTAAATAATATTTAAGGGGAGAGAATAAAGTGGATTTCACTACATTAACAATTGATTTCTTAAAGCAATTAAGTAATATTTTTGGAAGTTATGGATTGGGTATCATAGCTTTGACAGTAATTATCAGACTAGCAATGTGGCCATTGAACGTATCACAACAACGTTCAATGAAAGTAATGCAAACATTGCAACCAAAAATGAAGTCTATCCAAGACAAATACAAAAACAATCCACAACTGATGCAACAAAAAATGATGGAGTTTTACAAAGAAAACAAATTCAACCCAATGGCTGGTTGCTTACCGTTGTTAATACAAATGCCAATATTTATTCTTTTGTATTCTTCATTAATGAGCCCACAGTTTATCTCAATGGCAGGACAGTCAAATTTCTTGTTCATAAACAGACTTGATGCAACATTAAAAGGTAATGCAGGCATTTCATACGATGGAACATTTGCAGTTGGTGCTCATGATACATTTACTATCAATAAAAATGTAAAAGTTTTCGTAGGTGACGAAGAGTTACCAAACGCAAAACTTTCAAATCCTAGAAAAGCATTGGAAGTACAAGGTGCTATAACCCCAGGAGAACCGGTTGATTTAAAAATTAGCTTAGATTCTTTTAACCTTAAATTTAGCGAATTAGCAAAAATCACAAAAGTAGAAGCAACTGTGACAGACAATGTTACAAGAGAAATCGAAAAAATCTCATTTACTCGACAAGGTGATTTACTGATAGCATCAGTACCAACTGCAACCACAAAATCATCATTCAATTATGATGTGTTGTTGCTTGTTGTAATATTCGGTGCATCTATGTTCTTTACACAAAAAATAATGATGGCAACAAACAAAATGCAACAAGCTGATGCTGCTCAAGAAGCTATGCAAAAAACATTGGGAACAATGATGCCAGTAATGCTTACAGCAACATTCTTGTTTATCCCAATTCCTGCAGGTGTTTTGTTGTACCTCATTGCTAGTAACATTATACAGGTAGGACAAACTCTGATTATCAACAAACAACTTGATAATGAACAAATTAAAAAAAATAACAATTCTGTTGAAATGAGTACTAATACAAAAAAAGTTAAAGCGAAAGAAATTAAAAATATAGATTCAGAAAGTAAAGAATAAAATGATAGAATCAGCTAAAAAGGCTTTAGATACATTGCTTGCCGGTAACAAAAACTTTGTTGCCGGCAAATTAACAGCAATTCATAGAAATATTGCAGATTTAAAAAAATTACAATCTGGACAAAACCCTATTGCTTGTGTCGTAACTTGTTCGGACTCTCGTGTAATTCCTGAACTTGTATTTGACATGGGATTTGGAGATATTTTTACAGTAAGATGCGCTGGTGCCGTAATTGGAGAAAACATCTTAGAAAGTGTTGAATATGCCGTGCAACACTTAGGCGTATCACTTGTAATGGTACTAAGCCACGATGACTGCGGGGTAATGAAAAAAGCAAAATCAATGTACCCCAAAGAACCTGAACAACTACAACTTCTTATTCGTTCTGTGTATGAAATAATTGATTCTGAAACAGAGTGTTACAACGAACTTGCTAGAGATTATACACTTACAAAAAAAAGAAAATTACTAAAACGTTCAGAAACACTCCGTCAATTACACCACGATAAAAAGTTTGAGATAATTCGCGCTTACTTACATTTCGATACAGGAGAGGTAGAAGTAATTAACTAATCAACTGTAAGATTATAGCATCCAAGCCACGACATAAAGAATGTCCGAGAAAAATTCGTGATAAGGAACGAAGTGACGTGAACGAATTTTTTGAGTGGCGTCTTGAAAAGGTGAGTAATTGCTGGCTACGTTCAGTCGGCAGCAATTACGACACTAGATTAGATATGTAAAAAAAGAAATAACACCTAAAGTTTTAATCAAAACTGCCGATATAAGTATCAGAGGATTACTTATAAAGGAAAGGTTTGTTTATGAAAAAAATCTTTAGCTTGATGATTATAACACTTATTATTTTAGTAACAAACGGAATAAACAATTCTGCGGAAGCTATACGTCAAATTGACTGTAATAAACACAGGCAATATTGTGAAGACATTGGTATTGACAACGCAACAACCTATACAACCGCTAGCTGTAACAAAAAAAGAACACTTTGTTACATTGGCAATTTCAGAATGAAAGCCCATTACACAAATAAACCACTTTTTATCACTAATGGAGGTAGCGTTGTATGCAACTACGAACGTACAAAATGTACAGATGGTTACAAAATGATAAAAAAATCAAAAGCGATGTTTTAAAATTACCCAATTAACATGCAGTCGCCATAGCTATAAAACATATAATTATTTTTAATAGCTTCTTGGTAGGCATCAAAAACGTACTCCTTGCCAGCTAGCGCACTAACTAACATTAACAAAGTTGATTTAGGCAAATGAAAATTAGTAATTAGCCTATCTATAGCTTTGAACTCAAATCCTGGATATATAAACAATCTTGAATCATCAACAACATCCAGAATTTCTCCATATTTTTGCATACAAGTTTCTAAAGTACGCACAGTCGTTGTACCAACCGCAGTAATTCTTTTACCTTGTTTTTTTGCTTCAGAAATAATTTTTGCGGTTTGTGCTGAAATTTCAAAAGCCTCAGAATCCATTTTATGTTCTAAAATATTTTCGACTTTAACAGGTCTAAAAGTCCCAAGCCCAACAGTCAAAGTTACATAGCAAACGGTAACCCCTTTAGCCTCTAGTTGTTTTATAATCTCTTGAGTAAAATGCAATCCTGCAGTTGGAGCGGCAACAGACCCTTCTTTTTGAGCGTACACTGTCTGGTATCGTTCATAGTCCAAGTTTTTTAGTTGTTCACTTGTCATTTGTCTTTCAATATAAGGCGGTAGAGGAATGTTACCAACCCTATCTAAAATCTCATAAAAATTACCATCATACACAAACTCAACAAGCCACTTGCCTTCATCTTCTCGAGTCAAAACTTTCACTTTCAATTCGTCTGAAACATAAATAAACATTTCTGGTTTAACTCGTTTCGACGGCCCAATCAAAACTTGCCATGTTTTTTCTGCTAATTGTTTTAACAAAAAGATTTCAATATTTGCACCAGTATCTTTTTTACCAAAAATTCTAGCTGGAATAACTTTTGTATTGTTTAAAACCAAAACATCATTCTCATCAAAATAGTCAACTATATCAAAAAAATGCTTATGAACAAAAGTTTTATTTTCCTTATCCAAAATCATCATCTTACAATTCTCTCTTTTTTCAGAGGGAACTTGTGCAATGAGCTCTTTAGGTAACTCATAATCATATTCTTTTATTGACATTACTTCGGCTTGTGTACTAGTCATATATTCACTCTTTTTATTACAGATTATACAGACAAACTAGTATAATCCCATTCTAATAACACTTTCAGCAATTCTTACTGTATTTAAAGCTGCACCAATTCTAATATTATCTGCAACACACCACAAATCTATAGCATTATCAAATGCAATATTTTTTCTAATCCTACCAACATAAACTGGGTTTTTTCCAGCAGCCTCAATTGGTGTAGGATACACGTAATTTGCTGTATCATCAACAACTTCAACACCCCATGCAGATTCCAAAATTTCTCTAGCCTTTTCAGGAGTAATATCTTTTTCAAACTCAATAGTAACAGCCTCAGAGTGACCATGAAAAACAGGAACTCTCACTGCCGTACAAGAAATCGGAGTATCTATATCAAGGTGAAGAATTTTTTTTGTTTCATTAGAAACTTTCATCTCTTCTTTTGTATAGCCATTGTCGCAAAATACATCAATTTGAGGAATTACATTATAAGCAATTGGCTTTTTAAATTTCTCATTAACAAAATCACGACCTTCATTTTCTGCAATAGTATTCTCACGGAGTTCATTAATTGCAGCTAAACCGGCACCAGAAACTGCCTGATAAGTACTTACTATCATTCTTTTTATTTTTGCATAATCGTGTAGTGGCTTCAAAACTAACATCAACTGAGATGTTGAGCAGTTTGGATTAGCAACAATCCCTTTGTGA
>JAZSES010000324.1:0-5455 GCA_045531805.1 Candidatus Limenecus sp.
GGGCTGGTTAATTACTCACTTGTTAACGAGACTGGATATAGAATTGACCTTGAGATGGATAGCCAAACATTTGATTTAGTGGCAAAACTTTATGACAAAAATGGAAATCTTCTTTCTACATCAAGTGATATTGATTTGCCACTTGAATCATTAGTTGTTAGCGTTGAATATGATAGCGTAAATAAAGAAATCGTTATTACTTTAGAGAGTGGCGAAGTTACACGAGTACCTGTCGGAGACCTTGTTGAAGGGCTTGTCAGTGTGGAAGATTTAGAGGAAGCTCTTGAGGGGTATTACACGAAGACAGAAACAGATAATTTATTAAGTCCAATTAATTCAGATATTAGTGATTTGCAAGATGATATTGATGGGCTTCAAAGCGATATTGATAGCATTAATGCGGAACAAGCAACACAAGACACTGATATAGCACAAAATAAGGCTGATATAAGCACGTTAAATGATAACTTGACAAATTATTCATTGATAACAGAAACAGGGTCGGAAGTAGCTCTTACGCTAGATAATGCCAATTATAAAATGAAGGCAATACTTAAAGATAAAAATGGCAATACAATATATACATCTAATGAAATTGACTTGCCTATGGAAAGCGTTGTTATTAATGGGTTCTATGACAATACAACTAAAGAGGTTGTGCTTACGCTTGTTAATGGAAGTACGATTAGGTTTAGTGTGGCAAGTTTAGTTAGTGGACTTGTAAGTGATGAGGATTTAACTACTATACTTGGCAATTATTATACGAGTGCAGAGATTGATACATTGCTCGTTGACTATGTTAAGAATACTGATTATGCAAACTCTAGTAAAGGTGGAGTTATTAAAACAGGTTGGTATAATTTCCAGATTGAAAGTGGAGGACATCCTTACGCTAGCAATAGGTCGTATAATAATTATCTTAATGATGATAATTTAACTTTTATTTCAAAAGGAACGCTCGAAAATGTAATAGTTGGTAAAGAGTTAGTTAATCAGGAAACGCTCGATGAGAGTCAAGCTGAACAAGACATAAATATTGAAGATAATCGTAAAGATATTGACTTTATTGAAGATTTAATCGACCAATTTGACACTGTTGATGGAGCTGGAACAGATTTAGAACTTGATGATACTGCTGAATATAAAATGGTAAAACTTGATATGCTTGGTAATAGTAGTCAGTTTAGTACTGAAGGATATAATATTTCAAACTTTACTAGGCTAAGTTCTAGCGGAATAACCTATTCTGGTAATGACATTACTATAATAAATCCAACTACAAGATATTTATACGGCACAAATTATTGGAATTTGGTTAACAATTCAGATTTATCGGGGAAAACATATACATTTTATGTATTGGCTAACGGTTCGACCGGGGCTTATGATTGGCGTTTTCTTGTAGCTAAAACTGGTAATAGCTATGCTATAAACAAAAGTTATTCGGCTAATTCAAATTTTAATAATGATGTTTATGTAGGACAGATTAATCTACAAAATGATGAAGTTATTGCAAATATTAGAGTTGAAGCAGCAACATTAGATACAAATACCAATCTTAGTTTAAAGATTATGGTAGTTGAGGGTTCTTATACGGCAGATACAATACCACCATACGAACCTTATACTAATGGAGAGAGTCCTAATCCAGACTATCCGCAAGATGTAAAAAGTGTTACTGGGGAGAATAGTTTAGTGTTGCAGAATGAGAACTATTTCGAAATGCAAGATTTTACGAATCCAGCAGATAGGGTTACCCATACTATTTTAGATAATGCACTTACAATTACTGCATTAACTGGTGGAACATATAGATATGTTTATAAAGAAATGGATAATTTAACAGTAGGGCAAACATATACTGTAAAAATATTTACTTATAACGATACGAATGTTAATAAAAATGCCATGTTGGCAGTTTCTAGCCTAAGAGGTACATATTATAGCTCAACGTATCTGAAAAATGGGCAGTCTGTTACTTTTACTCCTACCGAGAAAACAGTCCATATTAGAATAGGTTATCTAGCTGGTCGTTGTGAAACTAATGACGTATTAACTGTTTCAAATATTATGCTAGTAAAAGGTTCAACAGCACCAACTTCATATGTTGAACATCAAGAACAAAATTATCAATTAACTTTGAAAAGTTGGAATAAATTAGTTAATAATGCAAATTCACAAACAATTAATGGAATAACATTTACGGTTAATGATGATAAATCAGTTACTGTAAATGGAACAGCAACGGCATTAGCAGAATTTTATGTAAATGATAGTGTTACTTTAACAAGTGGAACAAGATATACATTAAGTGGTTGTCCTTCTGGTGGAAGTGATAACACTTATCGTTTAGATGTGCCCGGCTCAAATAATATTATTGATACTGGTAATGGAGTACAATTCACTTACTCTTATACTTTACGTATTAGAATAAGAATAGCTTCAGGTGCAACTGTAAATAATTTATTGTTTAAACCTCAAATAACAGAAGGAACAAAAGTGCAAGAATATCATCCATACACAGAAAATCCAATAGAACTAAACTCATCACCAGACGGAACTATTAGAGATGGAATAATAGGTAAACCTAATGAATGGTACAAACGTGAATATATTGGCAAGGTTGTTTTGGATGGTAGTGAGAGTGGATGGGAGACTTATGAAGCAGACACTAGTGGATACTACGTATACCGTTTAAGAAATAATCAATTTGGAAATGCTATGCAAAATGCACCAGCCTTTTGTAATATGTTTGGTTGGAATTTAAGTGGAAATATAAAGTCAACCCTTAATAACTTTAGAATTACGGAATATAGTTCTATTCAAAGGTTTTATTGTAATACTAATGTTGCAGGCACTGTTGATGCTTTTAAAGCATGGTTATCAACTCACAATACAATAGTATATTACGTACTAGCACAATACACAGACATCCCAATAACAGACTCAACACTAATAAATCAATTAAACGACATATACGAAAATGCTCACTCATATAAAGGCACAACAAACATAACTTCAACTTATGCAGATGGTAATGAACAGATGTATTTAGATGCAAGTGCGATTCGTCAATTGTCAGGTTACGTGACTGAAGATGAGCTTTCTGATTACGTTAAAAATACTGATTATGCAAGTGCTAGTAAAGGTGGAGTTATAAAACAGTATGTATCAACTAATTTTTTATTAAATACAAATGGGCAACCTTATACACCACAAAGAACTTATGAGAATTATCAAAATGATGCAGTGAATAGCTTTATCTCAAAAGGCACATTAGAAAACGTAATCGCAGGTAAAGAATTAATAAATCAAACTACTTTAGATAAAAGCCAAGCAGAACAAGACGCAAATATTGAAGAAAATGCGTCTAATATAGAAGAACTCCAAAGCATAGTAGACCAACTACCACATGAAAAAGGTGAGGGTACTGATATTAAATTAGAACCGACTATTGATGCTAAAATGAGTATTGGTAAGTATGGTAGTAGTAGTCAGTTTAGTACAGAGGGCTATCAAATGCTAGATTTAATAAAGTATCCTTATTCTGAAAGTGAAAGTACCTTAAATGGAGCAACAGTTTCAATAAACAATGGAATAATGACAGTAAATGCTACGAGTGCATCTTCAATGGCAACTGTAAAGAGTTCAACGGTTTATCCAAGCGAAAGTAGAACAATATTACCTGCTGGAACTTATTATTTTGGTGTAAGAACAAACGGGCAGTTGATAAATGGAGATACATATACTTCACAACAATATTCGGAAGGAATAAATACAATACCTTATCCTTATCGAATCTCACAGTGGTTTGTGCCTGTTTCAGTAGGTTCTGTTGCAACAATTCCTTTAATAATTTCAAACGATTCTTCAAAAACTTCATACGAACCATACACAGGAGGAATAGCATCACCTAATCCAGATTATCCTCAAAATGTAAAAAGTGTTACTGGGGAGAATAGTTTGGATATACGTAATAAAAACTTATATGAGTTTGATGTATTAGGAAGAGCCATGAATTATGTACAAGGTATAAACCAGCCAGCAGAAGGATATTTTATTACAAAATATATACCAATTTTACCTAATAAACCTTATCATTTTAGTAATTTAAAAAGTTTTTCAAGTAGTGCTTACGGATTTAATTTATATGATAAAAATAAAACGTTCATAAAAGGATATAATTACAGAACCTTTATTAGTGATTTTACTAATGATTTTACTTTAACAATTACAGATGCTGATGTAAGATATGGAAGATTCACATTTAAGGTTGATGGAAGTGACTTGAATTTAGCTCAGATAGAACAAAACTCAATTGCTACATCTTATGCACCTCACGAAGAACAGAATTATCAATTGTCACTAGGTGATATAGAACTAAACTCATCACCAGACGGAACAATACGTGACCAAATAAAAGGTAGTAGTGATGTTAGTTATAATATGTTTAACTATGATTTAG
Source organism: Candidatus Limenecus sp. (assembly GCA_045531805.1). GTDB lineage: Bacteria > Cyanobacteriota > Vampirovibrionia > Gastranaerophilales > Gastranaerophilaceae > Limenecus. The sequence continues at coordinate 4,466 of JAZSES010000324.1, forward strand.
AAGCAGAAAACTATTTTTATAACGCAAATGGTGTTAAAACATACGATGAAAATAACACTTATGTAAACCAGCAAATAGATGTTAAAGATTTTGATAGCATAATTTTTACTGCTAAAAATGTTGTTGGTTCTGCTACTGTAAGAATATGTGAATTTGCTTCAAATGGTAATTTTATAAAAAGAACTATGATTAATACCATTCAAGGTAATTTAACCTTTGATTTGAACACATCATATATAATTACTTCAACAAACAAATCATCTTCTTCATATTTTATTGATGGACAAATAACAGAAGGCTCAGAAGCAAAACCATACTTCCCTTATGGGCAAGTTGGAATGTGGTTTAAACGTGAGTATATTGGTAAGCTTGTTTTGGATGGTAGTGGAAATTGGAATTCGATACAAATGCCTTATGTATATGCTTATTATTTAAATATAAATAGTAAGCCAAATTCCAGTAGCAATACTCTTACTGGTACACTTATAAATTATTTTAAAGAAGTTTCACCTAATCAAAATTGGAATTCTGCAAGTGGCACAAACAACTTTGCCATATTAAATAGTACAGGTTACTTAAGAATAACATTAGGTGATACCACAAACAATTTAGAGGATTTTAAAAATTGGCTACAAGAAAAATACGAAGCTGGTAATCCAGTTACAGTTTGGTATCAAAAATCCCAATACACTGACATCCCAATAACAGACTCAACACTAATATCACAACTAAACGACATGTACAACAATGCTCGCTCATATAACGGTGTTACAAACATTACTTCAATATATGAAGATGGAAACGAGCAGATGATTATTGAAGCAAGTGCGATTCGTCAAGCAGATGATTATGTAACCGAAAGTGAACTTACTGACTACGTAAAGAAGACTAATTATGCAACTAGTACGACAGGTGGTGTTATTAAGGTAGCACCAAATACTTATGGTACTAATATGGACAGCAGTGGATATTTACAAGCACAGTTATATA
>JAZSES010000247.1:0-1920 GCA_045531805.1 Candidatus Limenecus sp.
GAACGACATGGCTACGATCGACTTATTCATGAGTTCATTGTAGTCATAAGACATACGATAGTAAACTTCGTTTACAATGGCAAGTACAGGAATTTCGTACATGCTGGTATTGAGCCATGTGCCTGTAGCTTCAATGGATAAACCACAAGGGTCATTAGAGCTGATATCAAAATCCTTATAGCGAGGATGCCATAAGCGTAAGAAGTTGATGTAGGACTCATCCATCCATTTGATGTTTTCAAGAAACTCAAGTTCATCTTCCTGGAATCTAAGATTACAGTAAGCTTTAATCTGAGCTTTGATTTCTTCTACCATTTCCTTGGTGAAGTGAACGTTTTTATTACGACACTTGAACGTCCATGTGGTCTTGAATTTAGGAAACTGGTGATAAATACCCTGCCCCATACTAAATTTATACATATCTACTTCCAGTAAACTGGTGATGATAGTTGGTAATTTTGTTACACACATAGTGTTGTCCTCCTGATTGATGATTTAATAAATAAGGCTTGCCTTAGAATCCCATTTGCTGTACAAATGACCATTTGGACGTAAAATGAGGTATTTTACGCTGTCTTTGTGTTCTCTGGACTGAGCCATGGAATCCTCATCAACAACTGTTGATAAGCCTTCGAAGTCATAACGGTCAGCACCGTAATCGAGCGTATCGAGGTAACGTCCGTTTTCTTTCACCTTCATCTTGAAATACTGAATGAAATCATGAGTGATGTTTGTTACATGTTCTTTAATCCAAGCTGCCTGAGGTGTTCCATCTTCGGATGTCCATAATGCACGACAAGTAAGCTGGTCGGCATTGACATATTTGCAGAAGAAAATGATACCCTCAAGTGCATCTTCTTTGTTTTTCAAATTTGCAAGCATCATGTCGTTCATGTTAAGACAGATACGAAGATTCATGTTACGAGCTTTGACCATTCGGCTTAATTCGCTGATGTTCAAGTTTTTGTCTTTAGTAACAATAATGTCTCTGTTAGTTTCTTCATTGTCGATGCACGCAACAGAGATTGCTACTGTTGTAACGCCGATATCTTTTAAGAAATCCAGCATATTGGCATCAATAAATGCACCAGATGTCTGGATTTCGATGTTGTGAAAAGGTTTAGTCAAAGACTTGTTCACAATACCAAGAACTCTGAGAAACTCTTTGTTCTGCTGTGGTTCGTTATTACCTGTAAGCATTAAGGTATTACAACCATTGTCACGAGCATACTGTAATCTGTCCCTCATGTTTTCAATGTATTCCATTGTTGTGTTAATGGGTGTAAATGTATCTTCGTAATCGCTTCCATGCATTTTGCTACAACAAAATTTACAATCATTGATGCAAGCTTTTGCTGGTACACAGATACTTAAATTCTGAATGTTCATGGTTTTTCTCCTGTCCAATTGTATTTGGTTTTTACATTTTCAATAGTATAGTATTCAGTTATGGTATCATTTTACCAATAGTACAAATTATAAGCATAATAGAATATATTACTATTTGTATGATTGTTAATGAATTTTCGTTTTTCATATTTTTAATCTCTAAATGATGTCAATCTGACACATCTTAATTGCTGCAACGGCTGTCTTATGGCTGTCAGGTGTCACACATGCACATGCTTTTTCAATAAGGAAAAGTGGCGTTTCAGGGAGTGCAGCCTTAGTAATCATGATGTTGCTGATGACACAAATACCTGTGCATACTCCGCAGAAGTGAATTTCATCATAGTCAGCAAATTCATTCTGAAGTAAACTGATGAGGTCGATGCTGCCAAATGTAGGCTTATCAATTGTATAGATAGCTGCATCATTTTCTTTAGCCGCAATTGCAGCTTTGATATTGTCGTTAATTTCCCAGCCATTTGTACCTTCGATACAGTGTGTAATTGGCAATTTATTGCCTTCCTGTGTTTC
>JAZSES010000323.1:0-8306 GCA_045531805.1 Candidatus Limenecus sp.
GTAGCAAAATACAACACTGTATGTGAAACACAGCAATATATCCAAACAGAATACAGACCAAATAAGTATGATGACAACACATCATTTGATTTGGCTGAAGCAGCTGTATCAATATCAGACAAAGAAGATATTATCATTGAAGACGCTATTAAAATGGCAGAAGAAAACGGATTTTTTCCTGAAAAACAATGATTAAATGGAAAATAACTAAATTCGTTAAAAGCAAAAGGCTCCGATATAAAAATTGGAGCCTTTAAATTTGTTAAAAATAATTACAAAAACATCTTGATTTTTCGCTTTATATCTGGTATCATAGGTTTCGGCGTCAAATTTGACTCCTTTAGAGCTAAGGGTTTAACGCAACTTATGTTGCGTCGGTTTTCATTCTGCGAATGATTCAAAATCATTAGCTAAAAGTACATAAAGAGTATTAAAGAGTAATGTGAGAACTCAGTGAAGAGTGGTAGACCCAATACGCCACGCTGAGAGACAATCAGAGTCGAAAGACTTAAACAGTTGAAATCGTAGGCGAAATTGCCTCCTGAATACGAAGACAACTGAGAGGTAATAGTGATTGAACCAAACCTTTGTATTGAAACGATGCATCGGAATCTGATTGTTGTGCAGATTACTAACAAATGTCGCTGACAAGCGGCATGAATTGATAATGCATACCGAGCTGTGGTACAGTTCAGGTGTCGGCTAATGTAAGTCGGTTGTGCAATAGTGGCTATGCCACCGCAACTCCAACGACCAAGAGGCGTTGGCATTTAGAAAAAGGTATCTAATGATTTACGAGTGGGGACATTCGCATATCGAAAGATGCATGGCGACATCCATTTGTTTAAGTTGACGTGCTAAACGAAAACCCTGTACCTAGTCCATCTTCAGAATGCCACTGAAGGTGCCGTGGACACTGGTAATACGTCACAGTGCAAGGTAGTGCTGGCTAGGTTAATCCTAAGCTCTCATATGAAGAAGAAAATTATTTTTCACTTCGCTACAATGATTGGCGAATTGTTTAAAACAATTTATTCATCAATACGTCGAGAGGCGTATTCCACCGCTGGTGGATATTGGGGCAGTCAGTCGTGAATTGGGCGCTTAGGCTCAAATCACATCAGCATGCGACACAAGGAATGCGGAGAAGATACGGAAGGGTAGCTACTGGAAGTTGAATCGAGAGCAGACTAAGTGGCTGATTGGCAGAGTGTCAATGTTAGTATACCAGTTCGTGAACCGCAGGGATGCGATAAACGAACTCACCTGAAAGACGGGTGTAGAGAGTTGCCTCCAAGCATTAAAACGGCGAGAGCCGTCTCTCCTCACATTATTCTTTAATGCTCTTTATATGGGTATGAATCTACAACTGTGCAAAGATTATGGGTAGAAAATAGAGGTTCAAATCCTCTCGTACTCACGCTGGGCGAAGTCATGAATGTCCCACCTAAAAATATAATGATGATAGTAAACTGTGATACAGTTTGCTAAAGAAATTACTACAATGTGTTCAGACGTGTTCCGATGCTGATATGCGTGGTGGAAACAAAGAGTTAAACACAGTTGTGATTTCTTTTAAAGGCTTTTGTTTGAATGAAAAATTTCATCCAAAAGTCTTAAACTATAGCGGGTTGACGAGCAGCGGACGCTCACCTGGCTCATATCCAGGAGTACAGGGGTTCGAATCCCTTACCCGCAATTTCCCACACTTATGAGTGCGTATTGAAAAAACAAAAGTCCCGCAAGGCAGACGCATCAATAGCGTCTGCTATTTTTTTCAAAATTAGACTCTTGCACAGAAGACCTGTGCGGTTCTAATCTTGAATCATTAAAGGAGGTCAATTCTATGAAATTTATCATTGTTCGATTTGACTCTGACAGAGAAATTTCAAAAATAGGAGTAGCAGATACGCCTGAAAAAGCACATGATATAATGGAATCTGACTTCAAAAAGTGGTTCCAAGAAAAACATGGTCTAATGTCAGACGAAGACTACAAGAAAACTTTAATCGAAGATAAAAAGGACAATGAAGCCGACATTTTAGAAACTTCAGCCTGGCTCAACAATTGCAACCATTTTAACTTCGATTGGGCTATTTTTGACACAGAATCAGAAGATTAAACACGAGATAACCTCGTGTACTCGCCGATATAGCGCAACAGGCAGCGCAGCACACTTGTAATGTGAAGGTTGTGGGTTCGATTCCCTCTATCGGCTCTAGGTTCAACATTGAGAATTTAGCCTTCCGAGCCATAAAGTAGCTAATTCTTAGGATGATAACCTCTGTTATAAAAGATAAAGAGAGTAGTGGTTAATTGAAATCTTTTGACAGTATAACAGTTAATAATCAGGCGGAGTGGCGAAACGGGAACGCACCTGGCTAGTAGCTGGGCGTACTGTGGGTTCGAATCCCACCTCCGTCTTTCAACTGTACTAACATGTTTAGATACAGACCCCGACTTCAGTATAACTATTGTCGGCTTTTCAATTACAATCAAAACTGCATAGCTTAACGGTGGCATGCTAAACAATTGAAAGCGGTAAGACAGTTAATCTTACAGATGAGTGGTTCGAGTCCATTCTGTAGTTGAGATTGCAATACGGAGATTCATAAGTGAAATGCTTATGGTGTGGCTAATCATAGTGTAAGAATAACATACCGTATTTGCACAATAAAAGGAGACAATATGGAAACATACTCATGCAAAAAAGAAAAGTTGAACAAACAAGAATGCGAAAAACTTCATACAAAACAACTTTTGAATAAATTACGCGATTTTACAGCAAATCCGCCATTTAAGTGCATGGGATTCTGTACAAACTACAATAAATGTGTAAAAACACATGAACATAACATTAGTCTCGTAAAAGAAATACTATCAACGAGAGAACATGTTCTAAACAAACAGGAATCTAAAGCTCTACGCAAAGAAAAAATCAAACGTGGAGTTTAAGATATATTGGTCAGGTGTCCGAGTGGTTTAAGGAGCTGGTCTTGAAAACCAGTGATGCTTAACGGCACCGTGGGTTCGAATCCCACCCTGACCGCTATACCTCAATTGAGGTAGATAGCAGTTGCAGACCTGCTACGCATAATAAATTATGCGAAACAACGGGACGGGCTGGTATACCCCACCTTCGCAATAGTATACCTTTTGCTACTTAATATGCGGTGCGGCACAGCGACGTTGCAAACGGATAGTCAATCATCTGAATGCACAAACAAAGCCATGGGGTGTCTGAAGAGTTTCTGACGATAAATGTTATTAGACAAACGATAATTTAAGCCGAAATGATTGACTACGCTGAAAACGTGAACTCGAACACATTGAAAATAGGAATAGTAGAGTAGTTCGAATCTGCTCCACCGCTTTTGACGTTTTACGTCAAACACACCAATTTGCAAATGGCACAAGCGTAGAACAGCGAACGCTCTCCAATGGAGATACATAACGCCCACTATTATAACTGTGGATAACCAAAAGACCACACACGTAATGTGCCATTAGCACCTCCAAAAACAACGTTGATTATTTACGGTGCACGGTAGACCGTAGAACGTGTAGGGACTATTTAGATAGGCACATAGACGTATGTGATACTACGAATAGGACAGCCTTGCTTCAGAGCTAGGCTCATAAAGAGCCTGCCGCACACCGTAAGTAATCAAATACATAAGTCAATAAACAGTGTGAAAGTGCGATGATTTCAAAGAGAGAGAAAGGGCGTGCGAGTATAACACCAACAGCACTGTTTACAATATTGGGCATTCGCCAAGCGGTAAGGCACAGCACTTTGACTGCTGCAGACGCAGGTTCGAATCCTGCATGCCCAGCTAGACGCAAAGCGTCACCAAAAACTTCCCCCGTTCTCACTGCGTCTTCGAGGATGCATAGAAAAGGATATGTTACACTCGAATGCTACATATCTAAAACAGCGAGCCCTTTCACGGCAAACTGTCTACAAGTTTGTTGGAGTGTCTTGTAGAAATTATAATACAGGAATGTTGGCTTGAAAGCAGCCATCATCTAAGGAGTAGGAAGTGGAAAGGCTTCGGGTGAAGTCTAAGAGACACGTTAGAGGAACCGACCAAAGACGCTCCAACCACACGGAATCGAAAATGAAAAACGATATCATTATAGTAACAGTTTGGCGTTGATTGAAATATCCACAAGAGTCTGAAGCTATGATATTCGGATAAAACATTAGTAGTGTGTACCATTGTAAGTTTACAAAGAAAAGAAAACTCTGTGAATTAACCCAACGATGCAACATTCGGTAAAAGCTAGTTGGCAATGCAATGGGTGCCGTCAGACCTTTTGGCGTAATAGCACACCTGTATTAAAAATTTGGGGTATTAGCTCAGTTGGTAGAGCACTTGACTTTTAATCAAGATGTCACGGGTTCGAATCCCGTATGCCTCACTAAGGGAATTGAGTGTCTCATGGGTTGAAACCAAAATTTGAGGCAAGACACTCACAACAATAATTCCCTTTTCGGACCATTAGCTCAGTTGGTTAGAGCGCTCGGCTCATAACCGAGTGGTCCTGGGTTCGAGTCCCCGATGGTCCACTATGGGAGCAACTACAAACATTCAAAGGAATGGTGTACGAGTACCTTGAGTACCGTTGCTCCCGAAAAATTCAGAAAGGAGAACGTCATGGAACAAGATGCTATCAATTTTTTTGAAAATGAAATCGAACAATTCAATATAGCATTGAATGGCGTTATGCGTCCAGAATATAAGACTTATATTGAAAACAAAAAGGCATTCTATGAGATTGCATTAAATGCTATAAAATCAAAAAAGGAGAATGAAACAAAATGAATGTAATTATCATTGCTTCCATTTGTTGTGCTATCCCTTTTGCATTACTCTTATACGGCTGTCTTTTATCAGTTGCTAAAAACAAGACAAAAGAAGAAAGAGAAGCTGAAGACATAGCGCAGGAAAAATATCTTCGTTCTTTATAAAACGAAATTGCACATATGGCGGAATGGCAGACGCAGTAGACTCAAAATCTACCGTAAAAACGTAACTACGTGTGGGTTCAAGTCCCACTATGTGCATTGTTCACCTTTCATCTAAAAAGGTGGAAAAACCATTATGCAAATGGGAGAGATAAAACCCATCTGAAACCATTCGTTAATTTGCATAATGAAGGTGAAATAAACGGGAATGGCGTATCAGACACAACATCAGATGACAAAATGTTGGCTTAGAAGCAGCCATCATCTAAGGAGTAGAATGTTATCCGACTCTGCGATATAACGGAATAATCATCGCATCCGTAGTCATATTTGAAGCTATGCAGAGCGTTAATTCTTATGACTGAGTACGGTATCTACTATAACAATCTTTTGGCGTAATAGCACATTGTCAACTGATTTAAAAATATTGTGTGGCGGAATAGGTAGACGCATAGTAAGCCTTGGGCTAATTCCAAGGAAAAGGTTGAGGTGGAAACGACCGAAGGCGAAAATCCTTTAAAAACTATCAGAACGAGACGCATTAAAACCTTGTGCGTCATGTGTGGTGACAAATCCACACCACAATATTTTTTTCTAAAAACAACAGAATAGAGGGATTTACATGGAAATTTTCATTTTAGGTATCGTAAAGATACTTGACAATGTAATAACCACGGCTAAAAACATTGCAACATATCAAAACAAAAAACTCATGACGAGTATTCTTGTTGTTTTAAGCCAGTTTATGTTTTACATTGTCATCAAATCAGTCGTATCTGATGATTCTATGATAACTACCATTGTGGTCTGCGTCTGTTCAGGTATTGGTACATACATAGCAATGCTCGCTAATGAAAAACTCAAAAAAGAGTCCACCTATACGAACATCCTTACATGCAACCACGAAGATAGTATTACAGAACTTTGTGATTACTTATTACAACACAAAATCAAATACATACCAGTCGATAGTTATAATAGAGAAAATCAGCCAACAAAAACAGTATTAGCTTTTGCATCAACTCGATATGAAAGTAAACTTATCGACGAATTTGTAGCTAATGCTTCTACAAAATACTTACGACAGGTATTAAGATAACAATTCATATCCGATAAAACAACGAAAGGTCCTCTAATGTTTGTGTGCAATCTTGCAATAGCTTGAATCATTGAGAGGTCAAAGACGGCGTAATTCATAATTGCACATGAATGATTGAAAAGCAGGAGTCATAACCTGCCGCCGTACTCTATTCATTACAAAGGAGTGTGATGCTAATGTTTAAGCAAATAATCATTGCAAGAAAAGACCTAAACATGAGTCCTGGCAAATTATCAGCACAAGTATCACATGGCAGTATGGCATTTCTCACAACTATGATTCAAAATCACATCATTGGTGAAACTTTTCAAGGAACAGGTTCCAACCAAATGTTCATGAAATCTACAAACACATATAAAGTCGAAAGCTTTGATATTGACAAAGACTTATATGAAGAATGGATAGGAGGAGAATTCACAAAATGTGTATTAAAAGCTAAAAATAAAAATCATCTGCTAAAAGCAAAAGAAATCGCAGAATCCTTAGGTCTTAAAGAAAATGAAGATTTTTGGCTTATTCGAGATAACTGCCATACAGAACTAACACCAGAAGAAAATGGTAGAACTCTTACAGTTATTGGATTTAGACCTATGAAAGCTTCATTTATTGACCAAATAGGCAAAAAATATCAACTTTACAATTAAATGTAAATTATGTGGCGGAATAGGTAGACGCTATAAACGAGGTAGATGCATTTGGAAATGGAGTCATTCTTAACATAACGGAATGATAATGCCAGCACCACTCTGAACATGCATCATGTATGGTGACAAATCCATACCATAATACTACATTTGATAATAAAACAAAGGATGTGAGTCTATTGACACATGATAAGTATAATGATTTTCAAATCAAACCAGAAGAATATGATGACTATTATATGACTCTTGATGAATTCAAAGATTTAAAAATGACGTATGAAATATTTAAAAACAATAATAATACGTCAAAACGATTAAAAGCCTATGATGTTATAGGCAAATTAACCGATGTAGACTTTGAAAAAGATACATGTACGCTTACTGTTGAAGACAATGTGACTCCAAATTTGCCCATATTACACATAGTACAAGACGTTGCTATAAATGATATGGGTGTACTATCTAATCCATCCATACTAAAACGATGGAAAGGTTTTACAAAATAAAAACTTACAGCAATATTAACATCTAATGACATGTCAACACTAGATGAGAGTTCAAAGAGCAAGACTGCTTGAACCCAGAATGATTGGGTGTGAAAACACTAGCACTGAGGATTTGCAACCTCTACAAATTCCAGCGGAATAAGCGACTGGTATATATTGAACAAAGCTGTAAAAATACTGGCGTATAGCTCAGCAGGTTAGAGCAACCATAGACTAAGTCGTGAGTAAAGTCATGGGTTCGAGTCCCATTACGTCAGCGAGGGATAGTTGATATTTACTATTTTCCAACGACCCTAAGAAACGTTACGAAAATGGCGTTTTTCTCAGTAATGCTTTTGCAAGAGCACCTGAGATTTCGAAATAAAGGTATCTGAACTCAGATAGGCTTGGAAAGAGCTATGGATGAGGATTAAGCCGTAATGCTGAACGTGGGTTTGATTCCCACTCAAATAGTTCAGATGCAAACAAAAAATAAAAAGGAGTATAACTAACAATGAAAGCTACAAACATTCAATGGGATGTAGATAATCCTGAAGATTTAGAAGACCTTCCAACAGAAATCGAACTTCCTGATGACTTAGACCCTGATGACTATGATGCAATTGATGATTATCTCTCACATGAAACAGGCTTCTGTCATAAAGGTTACGAAATCGAAGATTAAACAGCAGTCCATCAGCGTTTTCGGACGGCTCGATGAAAGCTCGCACTTTGCGGAGTGAATGAGAAAGACACAAATTATATGCCCTGTCCTGAGTGAGTAGAGATTACTATGCCGAATCCATAGGCAATGGTACTTTACAATAATGGGCTCCTCAGTGAAATATCATGTACTATGTGAACCGCGGATAGCAAGTATTACTGAAAAGAATCATAAAATGTGAAAAGAGCAGCGACATGGATTAACTGCAACGTTCACATGGTTGAAACCAAGTAAGGTGATATTAACATAGTGAGGTTCGAATCCTCACCAGGGTACTCATTAAATAAAAGGAGATACAAAATGAACGATTACATCTTATGTGAAAACAACGAAAAAGCATTTGTCGGTGATACAATTAAAGTCAATGGTTCACCTGAACGTT
>JAZSES010000106.1:0-4878 GCA_045531805.1 Candidatus Limenecus sp.
TAATAGTTATCAATACTTTTTTGCACAATATACTTGATGTCATACTCAGCAACAGAACAATTTGCTTTATGGTAATAAATTATAGCAGATGGATAAATAAGATATAAAATAGCCCAAATAAACAAAGTTATTGAGCCTAAAAAAATATGCCCACAACAAAACGCACTGCCAATTGTGAATAGAGCAATACCAAAAGTTATAATCAAACATATCAGGTTTTTGTTAGACATAAAACCCTTACCCAATGTGACTAATTAAAACAAATAACGAATTATACAGACTCAACCTGATTATTTTTGTATGCCATTAGGCATTGTGCAATCTGATCAGGACAGCTTGTACTTTTTGGCCCACAAGGCGTATCTTTTAATTTCTCGATAACATCTTCAATTTTCATACCCTTGATAAGATTTCTCAAGCCAATTAAATTACCACTGCAACCACCATGGAATTGAGCATCTTCCACAACACCATCACAAACCTGTATTTGCATAAGTTTGCAACAAACACCTGATGGTTGGTATTGTATTATTTCTTGTTTAGTTTTTATTTCTGACATAATTAACCCAATCTTTCCAAATATTTTTCTACTTTTTCTTTTTCTTCTTGTGGAATATCAAACTTTAGATACTCTTGATAATATTCTTTTGCATCTTCATTTTCACCACGAGCCATAAACAACATTGCCAATCGTTTATAACCCAATGGAAATTTTTCATTTACAGCTATACATTTTAACAAATTAGATATTGCCTTATCAACTTCATCATTTGCTTCATATGCAAGAGCTGTTTGATAGTATATTAACTCATTGTCTTCTATATATTTCAAAACTTCTTCAAAATTTGCAATTGCACTATTGTAGTCCCCCAGTTCAAAGTAAACCATGCCCAAATCCCAATTTGCATCAAAGTTTTTTGGCGCAAGTTCCAAAACTGAATCAAGAGCATCAATTGCATCATCATAACGTTTATCTTCTATATAAATACGTCCAAGATAATGTCTTAAAGCAACATTGTCAGACAATAAAGCAATAGCACCTTGCAAAGTATCAATCGCATCCCATAAGCGGTTTTCTTTATAATAAATATCCGCGATATTTATATAGGTTTCTGCCAATTTGTCGTCCAAGAAAAGAGCTTTTTTATAGTACTCTTCCGCTAAATCATTTTGCCCCATATGAGCATAGCAAAGCCCGATATTATTATATAAATGAGGATTTTTATTATCTTGTTCTAAAAGTTCTTGAAATATGCTCCCAGCCTTTTCAAAGTCTTGAAGACGAAACAAATCCATTGCATACTTCAATTGTTCTTCGTATTGTTTTTTATCCATAATCTCATTCCGTGCTAACTTACTTTCACAATTATAGCTCAAACATAAACTACATTAATTCAATGCCAATAATCCTGCTCCTATCATTCCAGCGTTATTTTTTGTAGCAGCCATGCGCACGACAACAGGTGAAACAACAGACTCAGCGTTGATTTTATTTTGTAAATAATTCATATCAATATACTCACAAAGCCCACCGGATATAACAATACAGTCAGGGTTAAAAATATTTGTTAAATTTGTTAAACCTAAACACATATATTCTATCCATTGATTAAAGACTTTCTTACTGAAAGCATCGCTCTTATCGACCCCATCAAGAATATCATAAGATGTTACTTCTTCAGGCATTTTGTGAACAAATATACTATCTTTAAATTCAGGATAATTTAATGCACCAAACTTTGCACAATTTTTCAACCCTGTACCTGATGCATAAGATTCCCAACAGTCATATCTCCCACAATTACACTGTTGACGTTTATCGGCAAATATTTTCATACTACCAACTTCCAAAGCATTACCTGTTGCGCCTCTGTATAATCGGCCATTTGAAACCAATCCACCACCAATACCAGTACCAATTGTCGCAATCAAAACAGTGTTATAACCTTGCCCAGCACCACTTTTGTACTCTGCCCATACTGCACAATTGGCATCATTTTCAACAAAAACTTTTTTATCCGAAAGTGTAGAAAAATCAATATCATTATACCCATTTGGTAAATTGGGTGTTGAGCTTACTACTTTAGTGTTATCAATGTTTACAGCGCCTGCTGATGACAATCCAACTGCATCAATTTCTTGATAATATTCAAAAATTATCTCTTTCAATAAAGAAACTATTTCTTCTATCGTCTTTGGAGTTGCACATCTTTTTATTTCAGACAAAATCTGGCCATTTTCATCCATAACTGAGTAGAGCATCTTAGTGCCACCAATATCAATCCCAAGAGCTTTTTTCATTAAAAATTCCTTTTATTTTCTGTTCACAAATCTTTTTGTAATCAATTGTGGTCGAGTAATCGCAGAGCCAATAACTACAGAATGTGCACCAAGTTCAAAAGCCTTGTCTACTTGCGCTGGTTCCCAAATGCGACCTTCCAAAATAACTGGACAATCCACAGATTTAACCAATCCTTCCAACAATTTGAAATCAGGCTCTTCAGATGTTTCTGGTGACTGAACAGTATATCCCGACAAAGTTGTAGAAACGATATCTGCTCCCAAAAGTCTAGCATTAACACCTTCTTCTAGTGTAGAAACATCTGCCATCGCAATTCTTTTATTGATTTTTATGTATTTAATAAGTTGTTTTAAATTTGTTTCACCTCTAGGACGAGATGTTCCATCGAATGCAACAATATCTGCACCAGCTTGAATTATATCATTAGCTTCTTTTATCGTCGGCGTTATATAAACAATTTCACGCCAATTTGGAGGTATAACATCAGGTTTGGTAATGCCTATGACTGGTAAATCAAAAAATTTCTTTGCATTAACAATGTCTCGAACTCCAGCAACTCGCAACGCGCCAGCACCACCTTTTACAACAGACTGCATCATTGCAACCATACATTCTTCTCGATATAAAGGTTCTGATGGCATTGCTTGAACTGAAACTATTACTTTATTTTTTATTTTTGAAATTATGTCCATTAAAACAATTATAAAATATGTTTTTGTGTCTTGCAAATGCTTTTTAAATAAAATAAAAAGAACTTTATATTGTAACTAATTGTAAACTTATTAAATTTAAAGCTAAAGTTCTGCATAAAAAATGCCGATATAAAAAGTGTCGTTATTATATAAACAGGGAGTATTAATCATGGCAGGCTTTGAAAAATTCAAATTAGCTTTGAAACAAAAGGAAGAACAAAGATATGAAGAACTTAAAGAAGACGTAAAAAAAGTTCGAAATATCGTAGAAAAAATCCTAACAATGGCATTTGAAAACACATCAAATAGAGCAAGAACAAGCTATGCAGGCTTGGAAATGTTCTAAATAAAAAGAGAAACCTTTTCGGTTTCTCTTTTTTATAAAATCATCAAAACATCTCTAATTATTTTTGTAACAATAGCAGTTGAGACCTCACTCTTGTCATAATCAGGAGCAAGTTCTACAACATCAGCTCCAACAATATCAAAGTCTTTTAAGTATTTTATCCACTCTGCTAGTTCTCTATACATCAAACCATCAGGCTCAGGTGTACCTGTGCCAGTTAACACTGCTGGATCTAACACATCAACATCAATGGTCAAAAATACTTTTCTACCTTTAAAACAATCTAACTCACTAGGATTTTTAACAAGAGTATTAAATTTCTTCATCAAATCAAACTCTTCTTTCAATCCAGAACGAATACCAATCTGTTTTATATTCTCAAAGCCAATAATCTCGCCAATTCTTCTAATCACAGAAGCATGAGAAAGTTTTTCACCTAGATAATCTTCTCTCAAGTCTGTATGTGCATCAAAATGAATTAATGCCAAATCGCCATATTTCTCTTGACAAGCCTTAACAGCTGGCAGTGTAACTAAATGCTCGCCACCGACGCCAAAAAATTTCTTTCCATCTCGATAAATATGTCTAGCATTTTCTTCAATTAAATCCAATGATTTAGCAGTATTTCCCAAAGGGAATTCCAATTCTCCAGCATCAAAAAACATAACGTCATCTAGATGCATATCATAGACTGGTGAGTAATCTTCTAATCCCCAACTTGCTATTCTTAAACGCTCAGGAGCAAATCTACTACCTGGGCGATAAGAACATGTTCCATCGAATGGCAAACCAACCATAACGATTTTGGAATCTTCATATTTATCAACTGAACCAATCCAGTTACGACTCAAAAAAGGTCCTAACATAGACTACATTCCTTGCATTGCAGAGCCAACACCACCCTGTACAGCTTCATCACCTTTGTTTTCAGCTTCTAAAGCTGCTCTGTAAGCTTCTTTTTGTGCTTCACTCTTAGTTGAATATAAAGTTACTACAACATCAGAAACTAACATCTTTGCATTTTTTTCATATGGCTCAATGCGAATTTTAGACAAATTAATCAAATAAGGATAATTGTAAACATCTTGAAAATATGAACGGAATTGAGAATAGTTCCCAATAAGCTTCAAGCTAACATTACATACGTTATAATCTTCAGCAACAGCCGCTTGCACTGGATCATCGGCAGGAGACATTTGATATGAAATCGAACGCAATTTCAAACCATTATATTTAGCAGCTTGAATAACATCCTCGAACATAATACCAAAAGATGATATTTGGTCAGTAATTTTCAATTCGTTTTTATAAATAGGTTTTGTAGAAACTTTTTCTTCACGTTCAAAAGCTTCTCTTTTTGCTTTCAAAGTTTCAAGCTCTTTTGTTGAAGCTTCAACAGATTGTGTTTTTGCCTGAACTTCTTGATACAACATATATGCTGGATTAGCTTTTTGGAAAACAAGATATATACCTACAGCCAAACCTATAAATAAAATTAACATAGCGACCAATTGGTGCTGATTACTATTCTCGTTATT
>JAZSES010000193.1:0-9476 GCA_045531805.1 Candidatus Limenecus sp.
TTTTAGAAAAGCAGTTGATTTTGCCTTAGATAGAGAAAATATGGTGTTTAATATAGCTCGAGGCGTAGCTGCTCCGTTGTTTACTCCTGAGCCTTTATCATCAATTTATTTGAATGAGAAAATTGCACAAGGGCATAGTCAAGATATGAATAAGGCTAGAGAGTTACTTATGCAGTCAGGTTTTTCTTGGAAAAATAAAAAACTTTATGACAGGTTTGGTAACAAAGTTGAATTTGATTTGTATACAAATGCAGGGAATACTGAGCGAGAATCAATTGGTGTTATGGTTAAACAAGATTTGGAAGAGCTTGGTATGACTGTTAATTTTAAGCCTATTGAGTTTAATACACTTGTTAGTAAACTTGTCAATTCTAATGATTTTGATGCTGTAATAATGGGTTTTACAGGAAGTCCATTAGAACCATATGGTGGAAAAAATGTATGGTATTCAAATGGAACATTACATGTTTTTAATATGCGAAAAACTCCTGAAGAAAATAATAACTTGTTTGCTTGGGAGAAAAAACTGAATGCTATTTTTGATAATGCATCATTGGAACTTGATTTTGAGAAACGAAAGTTGTTGTATGATGAATATCAACAACTTGTTTATGATGAAAAACCTATAATATATCTGTATTCTCCTATTAGAATTTCAGCAGTAAGGAATAAATTCGACAACATTTATCCTACTGAACTAGGTGGTGTGTTGCATAATATTGAAGAAATATATTTAAAATAGTATCTATTCCAAGCCAGCAGCTTTTTTCATTGAGTTTCTAATAGTTGCTGTTCCTCTTTCGAGAATTTTTTGTTCTTCAGCTGATAGGATTTCACCCATCAAATATTTATTTACTACTCTGTTGATTTCTTTGTCATTCGCATTCATTCCTGTTACGGCTTGGAACATTGCAGACTCTCCTATATTTGTTATTATTCCATCTGCTTTTCCATCACATTCATCAGCTTGTTCGTTGAAAAATGCAAATTCTTGTGTTGATATTTTTCCATCACCGTTCATATCAAGGTTTGTAGCGAACAAATTTGCTCCGTTTTTGGCTATTCTTTTTTCTTGCTCTGATAATTCATTTGATTTGACAAGATTAGACAAGCCAAGGGTTGCCAATCCTTTATTATATTCGTCAGTTGAAATTTTGCCATCTCCGTTCTCATCGTAGAATTTAAGCATATCCTTGTCTTTTTCAAGATTTTTAATAGTTTGCTCCGACAGATTATTGCAGGTTAATTTCATTGCTTTTTCAGAACTTATTTGTTCTTTTTGTGCAAATTCTTCTACTGTTGTTGTTCCATCTTTATTTATGTCGTAGTATTCTTGTAGCAATTTTTCAGAATATTGTGTATAAGCCTGTTTTTTTTCTTCTTCTGTTTTTATTCCAGTTGGAAATATTGATACTGAAGAATTTTCTAATTTTTTTACATCTTCATATGTTTTCAAATCACAAAGCTTTATTTTTGTTTGAACGGCTTTCATTATTATTTGTGTCAGTAGTGTCATAATTCTCTCTCCAAAATATAGTATATCTTATGTATATATAAAAACATTTCTCTGTAAAAAATTGCCTAATTTTTTTGTTTTTGTTACAAAAGAGCCATTTATTATTCTAATTTGCAACAATAGAGCATAAATTTTATGCTTAGTGTAAAATGTTTATACAGATATGAGGGCAGAAACTTGGATAGAGAACAGATTTTAAATAAAGCAAATAATTTCATAGCAAACAAAGATTTTCAATTAGCTAAAACTGAATTGGAATTGCTTGTTAAAGATGATGAAAATAATATTGAAGTTCAGAAAAATCTTGGGTTGTGTAATGTTAATCTTGATTTGATGAATGAGGCTCTAGATAATTTTTTAAGGGTTGTTGAGGTTGAAGAGAATGATGCGACTTCTTGGTTTTATTTAGGTATGATTTATGAATCACAAGACAAAAATGATGAAGCAATTGAAGCTTATAAAAAAGTTTTGTCTCTTAGGGAAGACTACAAAGATGCTTATAAGAATTTGTCTATAATTTATCTTAAACAGAAAGATGCTAAAAATGCTCTTGAATTTGCACAAAAAGCTTTGACTTATGATGAAGAAGACTACCAAGTTTATTATATTATTGGAACTGCTTATACGACAATGAAAGAATATGAACAAGCGGTTTGTGCATTACAAAAAGGTATTGAGTTCAATCCAGAACACCCTTTGATGTATAACAATTTAGGCTCTTGCTATCTTGCGTTGAAACAGGTGGAATTGGCTCAACAAGCATTTGAAAAAGCAGTTGAAAATGATTCTAATAATGCGACTAGTTTTTATAATTTGGGTACTGCTTTTCAGTTGCAGAGAAAACATAAGGAAGCTCTAGAGTGCTTTAAAGCTGCTTATCGAATAGACTCATCAGAGTTTAACCTTTCTAATGTAGCTGTTGGTGCAATAAATGCAGAAGCTTGGACTGATGCAGTTACTTATTATCAGAAATTAGTTTCACTTCACCCAGAAAAACAGAATTTTCAATATAATTTAGCTTGTGCATATCAAGAGCTTGGACAGTACGATAAGGCTGTATCCTTGTTGTCCCAACTAGCAATTCTAAATCCAAAGTCTGTTGCAATGGGGCAAAGACTTGCTGAATGTTATGAAAAGCTTGGACAATATTCTGAGGCTAGGAATTCTTATGAAAATTTAATTCGCCTTGGTAAAATTCCTCCAGTTGTTTATTATAAATATGCTTTGTTGTGTATGAAAACTGGTGATAGAGATAAGGCTGAAACTATTTTTAAAAAAGTTATTCAGCTCGAGCCAACAAATGCTCTTGCTCATAAAGATTTGGGTATTGTGTATTTGTCGCAAAGACTTTTTGATTATGCAAAAGAGGAATTTGATAAAGCGTATGAGTTAGATTCAAGCAATCCTGTTGTTGTATTTGAGGTTGCTAATTATTATCACGCAATTAGCGATTTTCAGACCGCGCACATTTTTTATGAAAGGGCTTTTGAGTTAGCTCCAGACAGCTTGGATATAAACACATTTAGGGCGTTGAACTACTTAGCATTAAACGATTTGAATAATGCTTTGGATATATTTACTGCTATTAGAAAACAATATCCTGCAAATCATTTGGCGTTGTTTAATATTGGGTTGATTTACTTCAAACAAGGTAATTTCGAAACAGCAAAAGAATTTTTATCAGATGCTTATTCTTTATATCAAAATGCTGAAACGATGAATGCTTTGGCCTTGTGTTTCTACGAGCTAAATTTGTTTGAAAATTCTAGAAATTTGGCATTAAAATTAGTGGAAAAATTCCCTGAAAACATCAATGTATTGTTGTTGTTGGCAAAGTCTTTTGTTCAGTTAGGCGATGTTGACAATTCTGTTAAATATTTAGAAAAAATTATGGAGATATTCCCAGAACAACCAGAAGCAAAAGCGTTGTATGAACGAATTTCTCCAGTTAAAGAAAATGGAGAAAAATAATGTACGAATTGAAAGTTATAAGCTCTTTTTCGGCTGCTCATCACTTGTTAAATTATGAAGGTGAGTGTGAAAACCAGCACGGCCACAATTGGAAAGTTGAGGTTTATATAAAGGGTGAAAATCTCGATAAATCTAATATTCTAGTGGATTTTAAGGTTTTAAAAAGAGAGTTGAAAAAAGTTTTGGATTATCTAGATCATACTGATATAAATGAGTTACCAGAATTTAAAAATATTAGTCCAAGCAGTGAAATTTTGGCAAAATATATTTATGATGAAATGAATAAGATTTTTCCTCAGGTTTCAAAAGTTGGTGTATGGGAGAATGAAAATTCTTGTTCTATGTACTATGAACAGTGGGATTAATTAGTTTAAGGTGGTTTTATGAATTTGATACAAGCTATAATTATGGGGCTAATGCAAGGTTTGACTGAATTTTTACCTGTTTCTAGTTCAGGACATTTGGTTTTGACTTCTAGTTTATATAAGTTTTTTACCAACAAAGAATTTATTACCGGAGGTAGTGAAGAAGTTGTTTTTGATATAGTTCTGCACCTTGGTACTTTGTTGGCCGTTTTTATATTTTTTAAGGATGATATTATCAAAATTACAAAAGCTTTTTTTATTGCATGTGTAAAAAGAGATTTTTCTGATAGTGATGCGAAATTAGCTTCTTTTATCCTTTTAGGTACTGTTTTTACTGTTTTTGTTGCATTTCCGCTAAAAATTGTATCAGAGAGTTTGATGAGTTTACCTTATGTAGTTGGTATTTTTCTTATAATTACAGGTTGTATTTTATTTCTAGGTGAATGGGCTGCCGAAAAAAAGAAAGCAAAAACTGATAAGGTAGATTTAAAAACTGCTATTATTATTGGTATTGCACAAGGGATAGCTTCTATTCCTGGTATATCTCGTTCTGGCTCAACTATTGCGACTGGTATTTTCCTTGGTTTGGATAGAGTTGCTTGTGCTAGATATTCTTTCTTATTGAGTTTGCCTATTATTGTTGGTGCGTCTATTTTTTACCCAATTCTAGAAGTTGATATTAAGGAGTTTATGAATTACAACTGGCTTGCTTTTGCTGTTGGATTTTTGGTTTCTTTTATTTCTGGTTATTTTTGTATTAAATATTTTTTGAAATTTTTGGGTAAACATTCAATGAAAGTTTTTGCCTACTATTGTTGGCTAGCTGGTACATTTATGTTTATCTTTTTTAAATTCTTTGTATAATTTATATCGAAGTTAAATGTAAATTTAAAATCAACTCTTTGCATGATGTTAAGAGTTGATTTTTTGTGCAGAATATAAATGCTAGATTTTATAAATTAGTTGAGAGAGGTTAGTTAAATGGTTAGTTCAATCGGCGCATATGCCGGAGATATTATGCAATTTTTGCAGTTGCAGAATAAGGCAGAAACATCTCAATGTATTAGCTTTGAAGACTTGGTTGGTAATGGTACTGTGTCAATAAGTAATGGAGAGGGTTCTACGGGCATTACTGCAATGGGTGGCAGTTCTTCTTCTGGTGGTTCTTCTAGTTCAAACAGTGAAATGGATTTGAACAATGATGGTGTTGTGACCATTGATGAAATCATGCGTTATACAGAAATGCAAATGATGGAGCGTATGCAAGAGCAGATGGCAGAAGAACAGAGCTCTGATACTATGTCGCAGGATTCAGAAAAAGGTAAACGACAGGATTCTTTTGACCTGAATAGTTTTAAAACCCAAATGGCGACTAAAGCCTATCAAATGGGGCAAGACTTGTTAACAGCATCTATTGGTGCCGTTACGCAAAGTTTTGCTTTGTGAGTTTCGTGAGGTTTAATTAGAGTGTTTATCTATATTAGGTAAAAAAAAAGACCTTTCGGTCTTAAATGTTTTTTTTTGTCCTCGTGTGTGGTAAATTTCTCGTCTCTAATTTATTCCTCGTATATATATAAAGTATATAAGTTGAAAATTATTGCTTTATTGAGAACAAATTGTAACGAAATATTAAGAAAAGTTATTCAGCATCTTCTTCTATTTCGTCTAAAGAATCAATATAATCAACAACTTTATTGAATTCTTCATCATCTTCAATCATTTCAAAAATATATTCTTCACCTTCTTTTGTTAATCGCATTAAGACGACTTCTTTTTCTTCATCAGAGTCGTCATTTTTTTTGTCATCGTGTGGCAACAAAAGACCATATTCTTGACCATCCATATCAACTATGTCAATAAGTTCAAAATTGATTACGTTACCTTCATCATCAATTGTTTCGATAAGTTGTTGTTCGTTTTCTTCGTAGTTTGTCATTTTGTATCCCTTTTCTATTAATTAATATTTCTATTTTTCTCTGTCTAAATATTGTTGAAGAATTATGCAAGCACTTTTTAAATCAACTAAACCTTTGTTTTTTGTGTATTTTTTTCCTTGTAGAGCTAGTATATTTTCAGCTTGCTTACTACTTAGGCGTTCATCTTCAAAAATAAATTCTATATCTGATAACTTTGTTTTTAGCATATCAGCAAATTTTATGCAATCCTCAGCCTGAGAACCTATAGTTCCATTCATATTTTTGGGTAAGCCAATTACAATTTTTTTTACGGCATTTGTCTTACAAAGTTCTTCGATT
Source organism: Candidatus Limenecus sp. (assembly GCA_045531805.1). Classification (GTDB taxonomy): domain Bacteria; phylum Cyanobacteriota; class Vampirovibrionia; order Gastranaerophilales; family Gastranaerophilaceae; genus Limenecus. Next base: position 6,108 of record JAZSES010000193.1, read on the forward strand.
TTTTCTATTGCTTTGTTTTCTGGTTCTCTTTGGATTGTTTCGTTTGGTTGTGCAGTAAGTAGTAGGTAATCGCTCATTGCTATACCTATTCTTTTTGTTCCAACATCTAGCCCCATTACCTTATACATGTTATATCCAAGCTTCTTCTATGTTATTTATACAAGTTTGTACGTATTTTATATCAATTGCATTTAAATCTTTGTTAGATTTTCTTGTAAAAATTGAGGTTGCGCTTTTTAAGCTTTCATATCTGTCCCTTTGTGCCAAAAAATGTTGATATATACTTTTCTTCAAATATTCATTGATGAAGTATTCTTTTGTCGGACTATTTTCAATCAGTGAAAATAATATATTTGCAAAAACATTCTGTTCATCATTTTGGGCAAAATATGCGCTTAATAAAAGTCTGTTGTTTAACAGTGATAACATGGCATTATCGAAAATATTATTTTTTTGCTCGGTTATCATTTGTTCAAATCTTTGACAATCTGTTAATTTATTTTCTTCTATCTTGTTAATAAATGAAGCAAAATTATTGTTGTCATTTGTTGTCAGGAACCATTTGTCAAAGTAACCTTGTTGAGCTACTTGTTTAAGTAGAAATTCATTTATTTCTATCTGTAGTAAGTTTTCTTTTAAGTCTGGAGTAGGTACTTCAATATCGTTGGTTATCATTTTCCAAGCTATATATTCATATGGAACTGATTGATATTTTAGGCGTGTTATTTTTTCAGATTCCAACATTATGTATTTGCAAAATTCAGCACTTACTTCAGCTACAATATTTTGTTGATAAAATTTGCCTATAATTCTTTCAAATTCATTGTCGGAAATTTCATTGAAACCAAAACAATCTATTATTCCATCAATGTCATTAATAACAAGGGCAAACATTTGTATTAGATTTTTGTTGTTTCTTCTTGAAAAAATAATACCTATGTTGCCGTGCCCATCGGGGTAACTGGCCAAACAAGTGTATACTGGTGAAATCCCTAATATTCTTTCGTAATAATCTTTTGTTTCATCTGCTTTTATTCCTGATAGTTTCAAGAGATTTAAGCTTTTTTGCACATTGGATTGTACTTGATTGTCGTCAATATTTTCTTTTATCCAAGACAATACAGGGAATGCTAGCTTTGATTTGCTTTCACCGATTGCATTTATACAATGTTGAGCTATGTCACTATATGGGTTTGACAATATTAGTGGGATAAGAATGTTTGTAAGATTGTCTCCATCATAGTCTTCCGTGAGTGAATTTATCAGTAATTCTTTTTCTTGTTGTGGTAAAGCTGTGAGAAAATCTAGAAAATCAATTTGAGATTCTGGATTTATTTTGGCATTTTCTAATAATTTTTCGGTGTCTGAATCTATTATTTCATCAGGATTTTTAAAATACGTAGTATAGTCTTCATAGTTTACGTGTTTTCCGATGTCACGGAGTATTTCAATAATTTTGGTTTTTACTTTGTCACTTATTTGTGGATTTGCAAGATCTGCAAATAGGCTCTTTTCAAGTGTTTCTTGCTCAATAAGTTCTTGTATTAAAAATCTTATTGTATAATCCTTGTTTTCTGAATTTTCTTTAAAAAACTCTTTTTTTAGTACATCCAGAATCGCTGTTTTGTCAGTAATCTCCGATAATTCTCTTATTTCTGTATCAATATACTCCTTATTGTTAGAGTTTTGTTGTAGATTGATAATCGCAGACAAAAGACGAGCTTTTATCTGTAGTTTATTTTGGAATTTTGTTTCGTTTGTATTTTCAGACATTTTAGCTCCACAATTATTCAGCTTTTGTCCAAAAAGCATCTAGGATTTTTTGTGCTTCGCCAGATGGCATTCTGTCTTCCAAAATAAGATATTGTACAGCAATCATTGTACATTCTGAACAAATATTTACTCCTGGACCTTTTACCATTTTGATAACTTCTGTGTTTGGCCTACCGCAAAAACTACAATATACTGGTTCAAAATTAGTGTTGTTATTTTTATTTTGGCTAGAATCTTGTTTTGCTTTTGACAAAGATACTACTTTCTCTTCTTTTGACATTTTTTATCCCTCTTATACTTCGTTTATTGTATCTTATTTTGATAAAGTTGCCAAATAATTAACTTTTGTTTATTATATGTAAAAATTAGAAGTGTTATAGAGATTTTTGTATATTATGAAAAAATTTGTTCTGTTAATAACTATTTTATTTGTGTCAGTGATTAGTACTGCGTGTATTAATAACTTGGCAGTGCAAGAGCTAAATAATAAAGCAAAAGAGTATATGGCAAATGGTGAAATTGAAATGGCTATTTGTCGTTTGCGTTCAAGTATCGATCTTGATGATAGTATATTTGAAACACATTATAATTTGGGTGTTGCTCTAATTTCTGGAAAAGATTACAAAGAAGCTCAAAAATCTTTAGAAAATGCAATTAATTTAAAGGCTGACTTTGCTGATGCTTATTATTCTTTGGCGATAGCTTTTGAGTATCAGGCTGATGAGATTATCAGTGGTTCTAATGAAGAGAGAGATGATTCCTCTAAAGGCAAGGATTTGAGTGACGAGCAAAAAGTTCAGATTGTTGATTTATATAATTCTGCTATTGAAAATTATAATAAGTATTTGTCTAAAGTCCCAACTACAGACGACAAAGATAAAATTGAAGCTCAAGTCGAGTATTTAAGTAAAGAGATTAATAAGTACAATCCAGGTAGAAATACTAGTCTTTCTGATGTTAGTGTTAGTCCTTCAACAACTGGAAATGATGACTAATGCAATCACCACCTTCACCGATAGTTTTTGATATTGGTGGTTTTGCTATACATTACTATGGTGTGATGATGTTTGCCGCTATAGTGTTTGCTTTGTTCGTTATCCGTTTTGTTTCGCACCGTTATTATAAAGACATTGATACAGAAATTTTGTTGGATGTTTTACCTATAGTAATTCTCTCTTCGATACTTGGTGCACGTCTTTATTATGTTGCAATGGATTTTTCCTATTATTCAAGTCATCTACTTGAGATACCAGCAATTTGGAATGGAGGTATGTCTATTCATGGTGGTATTTTAGGGGGAATTCCTGTATAATACAGATATTACTTCAATCACTCGGGAGGTTTCACAATGAAAAGTTCCTACCAGCTGCGCAGAAAGGCACTGCTGAGCAATAAACAGGGGCCCTGCATGATCTGCATCTTCTCCGGCGCTGCACCTATGCGCTCCGCGGATGAGTCCTATCCTTTCTCTGTTGACAGAAATTTCTATTATCTGACCGGCATTGACCGGGAGAATATGATCCTGACTCTGTACAAGGATTTTTCCGGAAACGTCACCGAAACCCTGTACATTGAGCCCTACGATGAAGTGATGGC
>JAZSES010000115.1:0-9313 GCA_045531805.1 Candidatus Limenecus sp.
TCAATTTTTGTTGTTAGTCCATTAAAAGAAACATTATTATTCTGTCTATTATTATTAATTGTTTTAAATTGGTTGTTATTAATTGCACTTATTCTCATACACTATATCCTTTCCTTATGATTATATTAAACCATCTAAAAATATTTTTTGCTAGTTGAATAAAAATTTATCAAACTTTCTGTTCTTTCTTCTCAAACCAAGTGCTAAAGTACAATTAAAAAGGTGCGTATAAAGGCACCCTACTGCTTTGGAAATTTTGAAAAATATTTATTTGTTGAGTATTAGCGACCCTACATACTAGCAAAAATTTTTTTTAGAAGTTTTAGAATAATTGATGAAATTTTTAAATTATGAAAGGATATAAAATGCGTATAGATTATTTAAATACTTATTCCCCAAAATTTGGAATATCTGAATGGAAAAAAGAACGCATTAGACAAAAAGCTGCTGAGGCACAAGAAGAATATATAAGAAAGAACTCATATTCTTCAAACCCTAAATCATGCAAATCAACAACTAGTCGAGATAGTAAACCTAAACATCCAGAGTTTTGGAGTCCTGATTATTGGGAATCTATGGAAGCTTGTAGAAAATATGCCAATAGTTTAAAAAGACCTGATCCTAGTAGCATGGATTATTACGATCAATTAGAGGACTGGAACGAATATAGCAGATATAGAACTAAAAGATAAATTCTTTTTTATGAAAATTAATTTTATTTATAAAATTATGGAAGTATGTAGGTTTGGTAAAACCTAACAATAATTACCAAACTTACAGTTCTTTCTACTCAAACCGTGTATCAAAATATAAATATAAAATTTAGACCAAATTCTCTAACACAAAAGTACAATCATAGTTCTATACAAGAACTTACTCCGATTTCTTGCACATCAAAATATTTAGAAAATACGCATTTTGCCAATAAATTTGTGCAATGACAAGGGGTAATCGTTTTTACATTTTTACTCAACAAAAATTGTGATATTTCTTCAGCTTTTGTTGTTGTATTGTCCAACAAATGAAATCCACCAATAATATTGATTAAATGCCTTGCCTTTGTGTTTTTCAGCGAATAATCAACTATATTTATTAATCCACTGTGAGAACAACCTGTAATTATAGAAAACTCTTCATTTTGTGTAAAAATTAACGCACTATCATCAAGACACATATCTGGCAATAATTCATTATCTAATAATACATTACAAACAGAAGAGATGTTCTTATCTAATACTCTGGGGATTTCTCCCAAAAATTTAATAGCAGGTGTTAAATTATATGGTCTTTTTGTCAAAATTATTTCAAATTTTTTGCACAAATCTTCGACACAAATCGGACAACCTATTTCAGATCCATCAATATCAATTTTGTGATTAAAAGCATCGGGATGAGCAACAATTTTAACTTTTTTATTAAATTCCAAATCTAACAAATATTTTAAACCATTTGTATGATCATTGTGCCCATGCGACAATACAACATAATCCAAGTCCTGAAAGTTTAGCGCCATTTTTCGTGCATTTTCCAAAAATAAATCACTATAACCTGTGTCAAAAAGAATCTTAACCCCGTTATCTTCTATATAAAAAGACAGCGCAGGTTCACCCTTAAAATAACTATCTATAATTGTATTGTTATCAACTAGAACATATAATTTCATACTAATTCACTATTAACAAAATCATTTCATTTTTACTAATGAATATTTTGTAATTATAGCACCAAACTAAAGTGTTTAAAATTAAAAACGGAAACATAAGTTTCCGTTTTTAATTAGTAAAATAATATTGTATTATCGTTTAGTTTACCATTTTGCAATAGTCTTAAAATTTCATTTTTGTATTTGTAATCATCATTTGTGTATAGAATAGTATCTAATTCTTTCCTTTCACCGTTGATTTCAATTACAACATTGTCCTTTAATTCAGGGTTATCTTTGTTAAGTCTTCCAATATAATTAATACCAGCGTCTTGTAATTCCCTGTCAATTCTTGATTGGTGTTTCAAACGAGCTTCTTCTTTTGCTTTTGCTTCTTTTTGAGCAAAAGAGCTTATTGAACCACTATCACTAATAATACCAGATGTATCATCCAAAATATCTTTGATGTTTGCTATATAGAATTTACCATCAAAATCTAAGATTGCTACTTGGTTTTCTTTTATCTCTTTAACACCATACTTAGTCATTACTTTTGTCCCAGCTGGGAAATCCATATAATGGAATTTATCCCTAAGTTTGTGATGGCTAGTATCGACTTTGTCAATAAATTTTAATCCTCCATATCTCATGTAGGTCAATTTTGATGGTCTTACAGCCATAGTATTTTCAACAAAGTCTGAAATTTTTTGTTTTAATGTTTTTGGGGCAGATTTTTTTGTAGTACTCAAAGACAAAGTATCTACAGATTCCATTGCAACTCTAGGTTCTTGAACCCTATCTGCATTATGACGACTTTGCACATTACTAACTTGTCCTGATCGTCCAACTGACCAAAGTTCCATAAAATAACTCCTATTACATAACCGTATAGATATAAAAAAATATTTCATCAAAAAAATGCTTATTAACTTTACAACAATTAACACATCTTTACAAATTAGTCTAAACGGCATTAATAACCCAAAAGCCTGTTAAACAAAAACTGTTATCAAATCATAAATCTAAATAAAAAACAAAAACATTTGGTTACATAGTCAGTCCATAATCTTTTATCAAATTTTGTAATTGTTGTCACAACTTTTGAACATAACGCATCTTATCCCAAATTTTTCTCAGACAATCTTAAGAGAGTAAAAAAATAAACAAAAGAAAGAGGTACAAAATGACAACAGTAGAAGCAATTAGAAACAAAAATGACATAAAGAAAGTTGAAGCCATTCTAGCAAAACAAAATCAACGAAACTTGTTGTTTTTTACGATTGGAACAAATTGTGGATTGAGGATATCAGACATTTTGTCACTAAATGTGGGAGATGTTAAAGGAAAAAACTACATACAAATTACAGAGCAAAAAACAGGAAAATTTAAAAAATTCCCAATAAATAGCAAACTAAAACCTATGTTTGAAGAATACACAAAAGGAAAAAACCAAGACGAACCACTATTTCTAACAATTTTTGGAAATAGATTAGAACGAGTCGCAGCATACTACATAATAAAAGACGCTTGTAAAAAAGCAGGACTAGAAGAAAAAATAGGCACACATACACTAAGAAAAACGTTTGGTTATCATCACTACAAACGCAACAAAGACGTGGCGATTCTGCAAAAAATCTTTAACCACTCAAGTCCAGAAATAACTCTAAGATACATAGGTATAGAACAAGATGAAATTGATGAAAGCTATCAAAATTTCATTCTATAAAAACTTTACTTTTTATCTATTTTGTAAAGAGTAATCAAAAAAATGCTGTAAGATATTTAATATTACGCTATGCCATAGATGAAATTGTGTTTAAAAATTTTAGTAATTTAATGAATAAATTTTATCTTTTGTATAGTGATTTTTTTTGAATTGTGCTATTATTGCTACACAAAGAGGTTACTTTACAAAATAGATAAAAAGTAAAGAGATGACAAAAAATATTGGAAGTAAAATAAAAAATTTTAACTACGCCCTTACAATGAGTACATAAGTGCTCATTTTATATAAATAGCCGCTTGGCAATTAACAACAAGCGGCTTTTCTTTGGAGTTAAGGTGTATTCATTTTTGCACCAAAACTACAAACTAAACAACAATAAATTTGCGGAGATTGGTTAAATGAAAAAGACAAAAAAAATATAAATATTGAAATTATGCAAACACACTGAATAAAAAGAAAATTAAGTAAATATATACAAGGGAACACAAATTTAAAAGGTAAACAATGTTAAAAGAAATCGAAAGAGACAAGCAAAAATCTGCTTATAAATTATATTCATTTGATGTGTTTGATACATTAATTACAAGGACAACCGCAAATCCAGTTGGTATATTTACTATTATTCAAAAAACACTACAAGAAAATATACGATACAATGAAATTCCTGAAATAGTTAGAAATAATTTCTTTTCAATAAGACGCGAAAGTGAATGTTTCGTCAGAGAAAATCAACGCGTTTTATATAAAAACCAAGAAATAAAATTTTCTGATATTTACAGCAATATAAAGCAAAATTATGGTTTAACTGATAAACAAACTGAATTACTGAAACAATTAGAAATTGATACAGAATTAAAAAACCTAGTTCCTATTCCACAAAATATAAATAAAATAAAAGAACTAATTGCAGATGGTGAAAAAGTTATTCTTATTTCAGACATGTATCATGAAGAAAATGTAATCAGAAAGTTTCTAACTAATATATCACCACTTTTTTTCGACATAAAAATTTATGTATCATCAGAATTCAATAAAACAAAAGCTTCAACAGCATTATATAAGCATATCCAAACAATAGAAAAAATCGATTTTAACAATTGGTGTCATTGCGGTGATAATGTACATGCAGATGTAAATCAGGCCAAATTATTAGGAATAAATGCTATACACTTTTCATATCCGACACTGAAAGATTACGAAAGCAAACATTTGTTTAAATCTTACCTTAGTGAAGAAGACTTTTACTCTCAAATGCTTATTGGGTGTGCAAGATTAACAAGACTATTAAGTCAAAACAAATCTCCAGTATATGAATTTGGCTGTTCGTTTGCAGGACCTCTTTTGTACAATTATGTTAGTTGGATTATAGAACAAGCACTAAAAAGAAATATCAAAAACTTATATTTCGTTGCAAGAGACGGATATGTTTTAAAGCTTATAGCAGATGAGATAATAAAAATTAAAAACTTTGATATCAAAACAAATTACATTTATGGTTCTCGTGCGGCTTGGAGAATTCCGAATGAAAACAGTATAGTGGAATATTTGCATGGAATTTTTGATGAGTATAGACATATTTTCAGCTTAGAGCTTTTATCTAGCCGTTTGTTCATGGATGTAAATGAATTAAAAACATTTGCAGAAGTCAAAGATACTTCATTAAAGTTAGATAATAATTCTATAAACAATCTTTATAATAAACTTTCGAACAATCCAGACTTTATCAAGCGTATTTTAGAAATAAATAGAAATAAATACCAATTGTTGCTTAATTATCTAGAGCAAGAAATTGATTTAAACGAAAATACAATCGCATTTGTTGATTTATATGGAACAGGTAGAACACAAGATTTGCTATCAGAAATTATTAATAGCAAATACAAAAAAAACATTTTAAGCTTATATTTCCATTCCGATTTCAGAGTAAAAGCACATGATAAATCTCAAAAAATAAACTATTTTTCAACAAAACAATTTAAACATTTTACTATTGAATTGTTATGCCGAAATATTGATGGCCAAACATTGGGTTACAAGAAAGAAAATAATAGAATCGTACCAATTTTTGATGCAATTGATAACAAAAAACTCTTAGATTGGGGTTATAACATTTATATTCAATCATTAATAGACTATGCCCAAAATGCAGCTAAAATTGAAATTTCAAATGAAACTTTAATAAATTCGTACAATGTTCAAAAAAGATATATTAAATACTATTTGAATGAAATGAACACAGAAACAGCTGACATTTTAGGTTCAATTCCTTATACAGATATTGGTTCAGAAAAAGAGACATCTGAATGTGCAAGAAAATACAATAAAAAAGACTGTTTGAAATTACTATGGCACGGAAACAAAGAATTTTGCTCTACATTTGATTTTATTTCGATTAAACGTTCAAATAAAACTTTTCAAAAATTATTTGAGTTTAATAAAAAACACCACAGTATTAAAAAATTCATTCTATCACCACTAAATAAAATTTGTTCACTAAAAAACAGTACCCCACCAACACATAAAATTTTAACAATAATAGGTTTCAAAATAAAATTTAAAAATAAAGGTACTAAATAATGAAAAGATTTAGTGTTTACAGTTGGGATAGAAAAAAAACAAAAGCTAATATAATAACAGCTAATAAAATTAATTATGTACCCAAAATTAGCATAATCATTCCTGTGTATAATGTTGAAAACTATTTAACAGAATGTCTTAACTCTGTTATTAACCAATCTTTTAAAGATATAGAAATTATTTGTATAGATGATTGTTCTACTGATAATTCATTAAATATTTTGAAAGAATTTGCACAGAAAGACGAACGAATCATAGTAGTCACCCAAAAAAATCATGGTGCAGCAGTTGCAAGAAATGCAGGTTTAAAACTTGCAAGTGGTGAATATTTGCTCATCATAGATAGCGACGACATGCTTGAAGCTCAAGCATTAGAAAAATTGTATAGTAAAGCCAAAAGTAATGATTTAGATATTTGTATCTTCAACTGTTACTATTACGATAATAAAACCAAGAAAAAAGAAATACGGGGTTGGACAATAAATGAACAACAAGTACCTGCAAAACAAGTTTTTTCTTATGAAGATTATGCAAAAACAATGTATACTTGTTCCCCAAACTGGGCTTGGAATAAATTATTCAAAAAAAGTTTTATAGATGAACACAAACTATTGTTTCAAGAAACTAGACATACAAATGACACATTATTTACTTGTTTAGCACTATCATTTGCTGAAAGAATTTGCATTTATAATGAACGGCTATTATTATACAGAGTTAATCAAAAAGGCACATTAACATCAAATGGCATTAGAAATAAATATCCTTTGGATATTTTAAAAGTTTTATTAGCAATAAAAAAAGAACTTATAAAAAACAATAAATATGAACTGTTGCAATATACATATAGAAATCTTGTTATTGAACAACTAAACTTTAATTTAAATAAAACAACTGCATCAGCAAATTTCGTATTACATTTTGCAATAAAATATTTGTACTGCAAACATTTAGACATTTTTGAATTACAACAAAATGACTTCATAGCAAAACACATATGGGATTCATACCAAAGAATAATTAATACTAATTTTTTTAAAAAATATAGTCAAAATATTTTTTCCATAAAAAACAACAATGAAAAAACTCATAAAATCATAACAATTTTAGGGGTGAAAATAAAAATAAAAAGGAGAAATCGATAATGCCAAAAGTTAGTATATTAGTCCCTACTTACAATGTTGAAAATTATTTGGTTGAATGTTTAGAATCAATAATCAACCAAACATTAACTGATATAGAGATTATTTGTATTGACGATGGTTCAACAGATGGCTCTGGCAAAATTCTAGACCAATATGCTCAAAAAGATAATCGCATAAAAGTTATTCACAAAGAAAATGGCGGTTATGGAAAAGCGATGAATACTGGCTTGGACAATGCGACTGGTGAGTACATTGGTATTGTTGAGCCAGATGATTATATCGCTTTGGATATGTACGAAAAGCAATACAAAATAGCAAAAGAAAAGGCACTAGATTTTGTTAAAGCAGATTTTAAAGTTTTCGTTGGTAACAACAAAAATAGAAAATTCACATACAGAAAAATGTCTATTAATTCTGAATATTATAACAGAATTTTAAAACCATCAGAAAATGTTGATATCTACAACACAAACATCGTTATTTGGACTGGTATATATAATAGAGAATTTTTATTAAAAAACAATATTAGATTTAATACTACTCCAGGTGCGAGTTATCAAGACAATGGTTTCTATTTTCAAACATATACTCTCGCAGAAAAAATGTGGATAATGCAAGAACCATTTTACAATTTAAGACGAGATAATCCAAACTCTTCTATTCATAGCAAGGCAAAAGTTTACTGCATTTGCGATGAATACAATTTTATAGAAGACTTACTAAAAAAATATTCAAAAACAAATGACGACATTTGGAAAATATTTTATAGAAAAAAATTCGAAAATTATATGTGGACATTCAATAGAGTCGCACAAAATTACAAGGTTGAATTTTTGAATCGTTTTGCAGACGATTTCAAAAATATAGATAAGAAAAAATATCTAAATAACGATATATTTGGTAAAAATAATTTCAAAATACTAAAAAAAATAATTTTGTCACCAGAAAAATACTACAAAAAACAAATTGCTAACAAACAAAATGAATACAAAGAAGAATTAGAATACTGGTACAAAGGTGTTACAAAAAAAAGATTAAATTTAAGAAATCCTCAAACCTTCAACGAGAAAATTCAATGGTTAAAATTGTATGATTCAACACCAATAAAAACTCAACTTGCAGACAAATATTTGGTACGAGATTGGGTAAAAGAAAAAATTGGTGAAGAATATCTCATACCAATACTTGGCGTTTATGATAATTTTGATGAAATTGATTTTGACAAATTACCAAATCAATTTGTACTCAAATGTAACCATGGCAGTGGATACAATATAATTGTCAAAGACAAAAAGTCTCTAGATATTGAACAAACAAGAGCAAAAATTGACAAGTGGATGGATGAAAATTTTGCCTTTAAGTGTGGGTACGAACTACATTATAGAGATATTCCAAGAAAAATTGTCATTGAAAAATTTTTAGACGAAATTAGCAATAATCTGTATGATTATAGATTCTTTTGCTGTAACGGAAAAGTTGAGCAGATATGGCTTGATGTAGGAAGCGGAACTCCAGAACATAAAAGAAAAATCTATGATAAAAATTGGAATGAACTAAATATAATTGTTAAATGGCCAAGACTAGAAACAAACATTCCAAAGCCTAAAAATCTAGAAAAAATGATAGAAATGTCTGAAATAATGTCAGAAGAATTTGCTCTAGTTAGAGTGGATTTTTACAACATAGACCATAAAATCTATTTTGGAGAAATGACTTTTACTTCAATGAGTGGAACAGGACAATTCTCACCACAAAAAGAAGATTTAAAATTAGGTAAAAAAATAACCTTACCGAAAAAAGCCTATAACATCGACACTGGAGAATATTACGAACTAAAATATACTTGGAAAGATTATTTATCCAATATATTTTCAATTAGAAAAAATATCAAAAAAAAATACACATTAATAACAATTCTTGGATTGGATATAAAAATCAACTCTAAACAAAAAGATGGGTATAGTGTCGGTGAAAAAATTTTCTCAGTAAAAAATAGCGTATCTCAAAACAACAATTGCCACAAAATTGTTACTATTTTAGGCATCAAATTTAAGTTCAAAAATAAAGGTTTAACTCAAAGAAAAAAGACAGAAGCACTCAATGAAAAAATAAATTATCTTACAAAAAAACAAAACCAACAATTTGAAATTATAAATAATGACTTGAATAATATTAATAAAAAAATTGACTATAAGTTTGACAAAATACATGACACAATAAAAC
>JAZSES010000257.1:0-14630 GCA_045531805.1 Candidatus Limenecus sp.
AGCTTGTATTTCATCATATCTAAAGACTCTAAAGCTTGTTTTTTAGCCTCTTTTATCTCTGGTGCATGTTTTTGAGCAAAATCATTAACAAATGTTTTTACCTCTTCACGAGTTTCTTTACCAGACTTTGGCGCATACAAAATGGCAGCAACAACACCACCCAAAACGCCAGCCAAAAGGCCCATACCAAAGCTTATAGAATTATCCTCTCTTGACATAGTGTTCTCCTTTATAACTAATTGAGAATAGTATATCATTTTTTTCAAAAATTTACACTACTAAACAAGGTTAATGAAAAAAATTTGTTTATTTGGTTTAATAAAGATATGAGAGTAAAAGCATTCTTGCCAACCTATCCAATAATAAATAACAGAAAAACAAGCAACTTTGGCTCAAATAGCAGGGTATATTGCAGCAAACTAACCAACTATAAAAGAATGGAAACAACCAGCTGGATGTTTCGAGAAGATATAGATTGGCCATTTTTAACCTGTTACCTAGAAGACCATTTCCAAGACAAAGAAAAAGTACAAATATTAAATCCAGCTTGTTCTGATGGTTCTGAAGCCTATTCATTGATAATTATGCTAAAAGAACAAATGCAGGAAAAATCAGAAAAATTTTTCCCAATAAAAGCATACGATATAGATGATGAAATTCTACGTTCAGCAAATAGTGGTTTCCTAAACACAAACTTTATGGATAGAACAAATATTCGCCGTTTTGCAGAAAATAGTTATGACTACTTCAGATTTACAAACCGAAAACTAGAGATAATGTGGGATAGAGACAGAGAATGGCAAGAAGGCACAATAACAATGAAAGCAACAAAAAAACTAACCAAAAACGTAATATTCAACAAAGGGGATATGAGAGAAGTTCTAAAAAACCACAATGACGACAGTAACACGGTTCTAATGTGTAGAAATGTGTTTGGACACTTAGGACGAGATTTTACAGAAAAATTCATAAAACAAGCCAGTGAAAAGCTAAAAAAAGATAGTTTGCTTGTTATAGGTAAATATGACGAAAAAATAATTGGTATAAAGGAGATATTACAAAATTATGGCTTTAGAGAAATAAATCGAAATATTTACTTAAAAACAACTTAATAAATTAGTACTTGAAAAAGAAGTATTTTGTTGTTATATTTGCATAGTGAAAGACATGGCGGATGTCGTCAAGCGGTTAAGACCAAGGATTGTGGTTCCTTTATGCGTGGGTTCGAATCCCATCATCCGCCCCATTTTTATATATTAGTGTTTATTAAATTGATTAAAAAATATCTGCTATTATTTATTATTACTATATTCTCTATCTTTAGCATTGTAGTTAGACGAGTAGTTCGGTTTTGTAAGTTTGATTATTTATTTTTCCAAAACTTACTTGCTGTAAAGGTTTTGACGGTCGGAAGTGCAAGTGTTCCCAAAAAACCGATTTACTCACTTTTACTCATTATTTACTCACACCGGTCGGCTATTTTCCAATAATAGTAAGAAATTTTTAAAGCAGTTATTTTGGTATAATACGTTTTTTTGGGTAAAGTCATTCATATAGTTAAGCAAAATATTGAGTTACTAATTTATAAAAAATTTTAAAATAATAAACCGCACCATATTGCGCGGTTTATTATTTATTTATATATTTAATTTAGCCCATCCAGCAGCCTTCTATACCTCTACCCCAGCCCATAGTTGGTATACCTTCAATTGTTTCTGTTGTGTCATATAAAGAATTTCTAAAATCATACCAAAAATCAGTAACTTCACTGAGTGCATTTCTTCTAACATGATTTACATCTCCCCATGCATAATGCGTATCTAACGATTTAAATATCATATCTTGAGTATCCGGCTCAACTAAATTTAATATTTCTTCTGCCAATTTTTTAGAAGGATTAGCATCGTATTGTATTTTTAATTCTTGTGCTTTCTTATAGTTATCCATTACCATTGCTAACGCTTTATCTGCATTTTCATGTTTCAATGCTCTCAGCTCTTCTTTTTGAATTTTTGTTTCAAGAGATTTCACAAGTTCTTGCTTTTCGGCAGTACTCATACCACTTGGATTTTGCATTTTTTCAATTTGTGCATCCTGAAATTCTTGAGCAGCTTTTATTCTGTTTTCTTGTTCAATTCTTGCTAGTACTTCTTTCTTTATTTGTGCATTATATTCTTCAGTAAACACATCTGCACTTTCTTTAGCAGATTTATTGGATAAATTTTCTTCAAATTTTCTGTTATATTCTTTTTGTGCAAGTTCAGCTTTTTGTTTTGCCTGTACTTCCTGTTCAATTCTTTTAAGTGCTTCCTGCTGTATTTCTTCGCTTGTCATCTTTGACTGTTCTGTTTGTTGCTTAACTTCACTTTCTGCTTTTGGTTCTTGCTTAACCTCAGGCTCTTTTTTTACTTCTGTTTTTGGCTGTTCAGCTTCTGTTTTAGCTGTTTTATTTGATTTTAATCCTAAATTAGCTGCAGCTTCACCGGAAGCAAACATATTTACAGTTTTTGACAATGCTTTAGGTGATTGTTTAAAACATTCAACAGTAGCACTAAATAGATTAAGACCTTCAGTTTCAACACCGGCACCTTTTAAAGCTGATTTAGCGCCTGCAACAGATAAACCAATTGCAGTTGTTCCTGCGCCCATTCCTTGCCAAGCAGCTTCTGCTTCAGCATCGGTTGTTGCATTAGATGCATTATATATGCCTTTGCCCAACTGAATAGCCCCGCCTGTAACACCAGCAGCTACAAATAATGGTGCAATTGTTCCACCTGTTGCAATAGTCAATGCAACACCGCCTGCAATCATTCCTGCACCAATTAAGAAATTCTTAGGAGAAGAAAACATATTTGTAATGGGAGATATCAACCCTTTTGCAAAGTTCTTTGCTTTGTCGCCAGTCGAAATTTTACCATCATCTATTGAATAATCAAAAGATTTATTTCCACTAAAAGAAACTGTATCCTGTCTAAGTTGATTTAATTTATAATTATTGGCATAATTATTACTTATGTTTTTATTATCACCTTGACGATTATAATATGTTCCATATACTTTATCAATTCCATAACCATTTAAACTGCTAACCATTTCTAACTCCTATAATCTAATTAATCTAACCTATAGCTATACAAAAACATTTTTGTTTAAAAAATTGCTATTAAAATTAAATTAAATTTAAAAAAATAATTTTATCTTTACCAAAAAGTGCAAACTATTTGTCTAACGAAACCAAACTAACTGTCTATTTACAAGCATAGATTCCGTTGCTTGTTTTTCGCGTAATAATTCGCAAAATCTTACCATTAACAAAAATAATACAAATTCTGTTAATGAGACTTTAGATTCAATAATTGATAATGTCAATTTAAATAATTATTCCGAAATTACATCTGCAATAACAACCATTGAAGAAGAAGTACAGACATCCGAAACTCAAAAACGTGATGCATATTATCAAAGACTATTCAAAGGAAATTTTGAAAAATTTGATATGTACAGAGATGGCGGTTCAATAGAAATCTGGTTGAAAGACGGCACTACTATATATCAAAATTTTAAGATTGGCAGTCCCAAATCCGAGTTAGGCAAATATAGCGTCAGAAAACCTGATGGTACAGTTGAGTATTATAATAATAACGGTAAGCCCATAAAAAACAACTGATTTTAATTGTATTTTTGTCTAATTACCAGACCTACAAACTTATTCAGGTTGAAGTAGCATTTTAATTGTATTAATACTGTACTCATCATGTAGTGAGTAATGAGCTAACTTCACACAATAAGGTTCAAAGTTCAACCCATTGCTTGCCCCATTTAAAAAAAGACCTTCTGAATGAAGGTCTTTTTTGCTATTCAATCCACATCCAAACATCACAAATAATTATAAAAAACTCTACGCTTATTAACCTATATGTTTCGATTATAAGCAATTTTCTGATACAAATTGTTTTTATTTAATTATAGTTCGGTTTTAATTATAGTTAGGAGAATACTCTATGCAAATCAAAATCCAAAGCATTAACAATATATTCAATCAAAAAGCTGAGCTTGAAAAAAAAGAGAATATTCAAACTGCTGATAAAAATACAAACACAACACAAAAATACGAAACAATTCCAGCAGGCACATTAGCGGCAATATACGGTGTTAAACCCAAAGTCTGTCCTGTAAAACCAACAGAATTATCAGTAGAAGATATGATAATTTATTCAAACAAAAATAACATTAGCATTGACAAATTACACTATGAGTTATTAAAAGAATGTAATGAAATGCGACTTAATGACCAATGGGGAGAAAAATTAGCAAATAAAGCAAAAAAAGCAGAACTACTCGAGAAGACTATTAGTGAATACATTGAAAGAGGCAAATACTACATAAATGGATTTGCTGACTATACATCAGAAATACAAGACTTACTAAATCTAAATGAAGAACAAAAAGAAAATAAAAACAACGTAAAAGATAGAATCTGTATAAGCACTGACAAATTCATTGAATGCATCCTAAATGAAAGTATTCAAATATCAGAAGATTATACAAAATATGACACTAGTCATACATTCACAACATTAATAATGCAAGAACCATCTCTGGAGATTGCAAAAGATTTTCTACAAACAATTAGAGAAAACCCAGACGCAGAAGTCACTGTTCGTCGCTATGATAATAAAAGAATTAAAACAATCAATAATCAAAAAGAAAAAACAAGCGTAAGTTATACTTACGATAAAAATACCAATTTGATTGTTAATAGTGAAGTCAAAACACCAAAATTCCAATTTAATTTCAATAACGAAGGTCTTATCAAAAATGGTGTAATTATCGATAACGATAATAAAAGACACTATTTAGGTAAAAATGAAGTTTCTGCACTAAATAAATTAGAAAGCCTAAAAAAATATATAAATGAAAATCATGGGGTTGATTTAAACACAGAACTTGAAGAAATGGTCTTTAAGACTGGCGATATCAAGCAACTTCATTTTTTGGCTTGTGCAGCTGAGCTAATGAAAAATTTAGACGAGTACGTTGAAAAAAAAGCTCCTTGTACGCTTGATTTGTTTACAGATTTTATGCAAAACACTGCGAAAAGTGGATTATTCGTAGGTGAACAACTTGCACCATATGTAAGATATATTGAAAACAATTGGTCTAAAATTAAAGACTATCCAATATCTACAGAACCATAATTGATAAATGATAAAAAAAACAAGACCCTTATTGGGTCTTGTTTTTATGTTATAAAAACTAGTTCCATTCTACTCGGACATAACCAGACTTACCGTCTTCACCCTCACCCCAACGTTCAGTAACATTGGTGTTCTTAACGCTATACGCCCAGCCACCAGCGCCACCTTCGCCGTATGTTTCACCCGCAAATGGAGACTTACCACCTGGTTCACCTTCCAAGCGTTGTGTCTCATCAGTTGAAGATAGTGCTTTTACACGACCACCATTGCCACCTTTTGCTGAAAGATAAAAACCAAAAGAAGAGTTTTCACCAGCTAAACCATCAGCAGCTTCGTAAGTAGCACCAAGACCACCTTTACCAATGTAAACTTTTACAGGATTACGGATATCTTTTATAGACGCAAATGCAATACCACCTGGTTTTCCACCGCCACCACTATAAAAAATACCAGAACGTATCATTGCAAGACCATTATACCCAGGATATGCAACCTCACTATAAGAACCATTACCACCAGAACCTAGATAGCTTAGTTCTGAACGAATAGATTCAAGAGCCTTTTTACAATCACTATTGTTAATTGGTTGTAGCTTACCACCAAGTTGTCCATTGGATGCACGACTAGCACATTTATCTTTGTCTTTGTATGCATAGCCAGCTTTTACTTTGGAATCATATTTTTTACCACCAGCATATCCACCACGAGCTTTCCAACCATCTTTATTTTTTTGGATTGAATAAATTCTTGATTCATAACCATCTTCGCCGTCACAAACAACATCCCAAGATGTATTTTGACTTTGGTTGTTAGTTTTAGGTTTACAGTACTCATTTTGAGTTTCTGAAGACTCATCTTCGTCAGATGGTTTTGGGAGACCACCAGCAACACCACCTCTACCTGCTTTGAGTACATAATAATCAACAGGTAAATTTACATCATATTTTACATATACATCACCAGCGCTGCCACCATAGCCACCTTCATTAAGCTTACCTTTAGAAGCAGAACCAGAACCACCTCCACCAATCAATATCAAATCATATTTGCCAGCTTGGTCCAATCTAAAACCAACAGCTTCACCATAAGATACAGCGTCATAAGCAAGACTGTTACCAGAGGCACCACCGCCACCACCACCTAGTACTGTAACCAAGTATTCTTCGATATATGGCTTGGGTTCAAAAACACAATATTCACCCTCAAATTTTGTTGTAGTACCACCATTTTCTTTTGTGGTAACCGAAACATGAGCCCCATTTTCATTAAGCTTACATTCCCAAAAACCACCAGGTTTTTGAGCTTTGGCCCTCTTTTTTATAAACGTAGGTGTTAAAGTCACAACAATAAGAGCAACAATCGTCATAGCGACCAAAAGTTCTGCCAAAGAGAATGCCTTATGAGTATTTATCAATGTTTTTTTTGTTTTTAGCATAATATTTCTACCATTCTATTATTACAGCACCAGCAGCGCCAAAACCACCAACACCAGCTTGTGTTTTACTAGCAGCGCCGCCACCGCCACCTGCACCATAAGAGGTAGCTAAAGGACCTGAATAGTTGCCAGAAACTGGCTGCCACTTAGGTGTAGCAGGACTATATCCATCCCATTTAGTGTTAGTACCAGTTTTACCACCATAAGGAATAACTTTTGCCTTGTTATATGGCATTTCAAACGGAGACAATGAACCATTGACACCACGAAGATATCCAGCTGTAGCGTATTCAGCATTAGTAGAACCTTCGATACCTGGTTGACCACCACGCAAAGTAACGATATTACCAGACACAGATGAGTCAATTACAGTATCGCCACCTTTGTCACCCATCACACCTTGAGTTCCAGGAGTACCTCCTTTGCCAACAGTAATTGTAAGCTTACCGGTTTTATTGAGCAATGTATTTATATACTGACCAGCTTGTCCACCACCACCGGCAGCATAAGAAATTCGATTTACGGTAGCAAAACCGTCATCGCCATCCCAACCACGGAATCTAGGTTTAGAAACTTCTTCGCCTGGTTCGTAATCAAAGTATGACTTGATAGTTTCACCTATGCCATACGCACCAGAACCAAAGCCTTCTTCAGCATATTTATATTCAGGCCCTGTATATTTTGAAGGATCTGGCTTGTCTTCATTGTAGACGTCACCAACCCAAAAACGTTTGAGATATTTTGTGGTTCCGTATAAATAAGGTTGATCAGATGTCATTTCGGCATACTCTTTGTCACCAAATGATTCGTTAAATTTCATTGAGCCTTCACGTGTATTTACACACGCAGGAACAGAGAAATAAGTACCTCTTACAACTGTACGACATCCAGCCATATCTACAGAATACGCTGGGCCAGAATGATACCCATTTGTACTACAACTGGTATTATATTCATAGTTCGCAGTACAGTTATAGTGTTGTTTACTTTTTGTACCATCAGGGTTTGTAACCTCTTCATCATATCCTGCTTTACAAGAAGCTTCACCACGTCCATAACATTTTGAAGAAGAACCTGTACAATTATAAAACTGCAAATTTCTAGAACCCGTACAACCAGGAGTTGACTTACATCTTGATACTTGAGAACCAGATGCATCCCAACCTGAATAAGAACCACAACTACTATTATTTGCGAATGTGCCGGTAGTCATTTTTACGGGACACTCATTCACCGGAATATTTTTAAAAACTACATTCTGAATAACACGACCATAGCCACCAGTACCACCTTTACCAATGTAAGGTTCACCGCCAACATAAATGGCTGTGTCTGTACCATCAAGGCCTTCTTTACCACGAAGTAAAGTATAACTTGTTAGGCTATTTGTTTCTGGCTTAAATAGTTTAACTGTATTATAGACACTGCCAGCAGCACCTGCTTCAGAAGCAAATTGTCCTTTGCCTCCTCTGCCAACATTGGCAACTACACTATCACCAGCAGACAAATATCTTGAAACTGTACGAACTGCACCAACGTGTCCACCTTCACCCGGCAAATTCCAACAAACCTGTTTGCCATTTGAATATTGTTGATACAAACCTTTTATATTTTTATTATCAGGTTTTCTTGTATACTCCTTGGACATAGGAGGAATATTCGAATCAGATGCAAAACACAAATTTTTACGCTGATATGATTCATCCAAATACTTATACTTCATATCATAGATACGTTCATTACCCAATTTGTCAGTCCAAAGCTTACCGGTAGTTTGAACAGTAACTTTTGATTCAGTAGAATCTTGAGTAAAACGACTATCATTTTTTATCAAATAATCATAATTAAAAGCAGACAATGGAAAATCAACATAACCATATGTAAAATCTTTGGTTCTATATGACTCATGAGCATAGTTCATAGAAGATTTATTAACTTTGTGACGTGTATGCAATTCATTTTCATATTGTTTTCTCTGATAACTTGTATTCCATGTCCAGTCATTACTAGGCATAGTTGATATAAAGGCATATGCACCAGCAGACGAAATGTATGTTTTGGGTTTAATAGCATCAACTGTCTTAGTATACCAGTCTTTTGCCTCTCCACAGCCCATACCACCACCGCCACCGCCAGCGCCAAGAGCAAAGATAGTGTAAAATCCATCTTTTTCAACAGCTTCTACATAACTATCTTTTTCACCATTTGAAGCAAAAAGCAACTCATCATCGCCCATTTGTCCGCCTGCGCCAGCACCGCCACCAGCTACAGCTTTAAGTTGAAATGACTTTGCATTGGCAGGAGGGGTGAAAGTGCATTTGTTACCTGTAGATTTGAAAGTAGACTCTTTGCCATTATAAGTCGTCTGAACCCAGTGTGTACCGTTTTTGTCAACAGTACAAACCCACTTTCCATGGGGAGCAACTTTTCTGTGTTTTATCGTAACTGCAGGCAAAAGTGCCGCACCAACCAGCGTAGCAACAACTAGCAAAATTAGAGCTTCTGGTATTGTAAAACCTTTTAATAATCTATAATTTTTCATTTTTACCTGCAATTCTATATCATCAATTTAATTATTATTTCCAAGTAACTATTACAGCCCCACTAGAGCCATCACCACCCAAATATGGTGTATTTATAGAAGAGCTAAGTCCAGCTTTGGCTCCACCACCAGCACCACCCAATCCAGGATAGCCTTTTGATGTTTGAGCACCATCACCATCAGCTTCTTTAACACCTTTATAAATGGATACACCACTAGCAAGACCAGCTTTTTTCAACAATTTTTCCATAACAGCAGGACGCAAACCATCTTCACCAGCTGCAACAAAATTGTCCATCGTTGAATCTTGTTCAGGAGCGACAATTCTAATTTCACCGCCCTCACCGCCTGATGCAATGATTTTTGAACCAAAGCTAGAGAATGAACCGTCTTGGCCTCTTTGTTGACCTTCACTGACTAGACCAGCAGAAGTAGAAGGTGTACCACCTTTGCCACCTTTTCCAACTACAACAGATATAGCTTCTGGTCGCAATTTTGGGAATGTATGGCTGGAAACTGAACCTGCTTGGCCACCGCCACCACCAAATGCAGAAACTTCTGTAATTTCAGCATAGCCATCTGAACCAGCTTTTCCATTGTGTCCATTTGGACCACCTTGACCACCGTCACCAAATGTTGTAGCTTCGGACAAACCACCTGAAATGTTTGCATGTATTTTGTCACAATTTTTTCTGTCTAAAACGCTTTTCTTTTCAGAATCATAACAGAAAAATCTACTATCATGGTTTGGTTCAATTATATAACTTTTAACGATATCAGTTCCGCCAACTGTAGTAGGGAAATCATTGTCGATGTCGCCTCTACCTTTAGATTTACAGCTGAACCATTTTATTCTTTTATACTTACCACCAGCACCACCACCAGCAATAATATTTACGCGAGCTTCATGATATCCATCATTAACAAAATCACCACCACCATAAATTACAGTACTAAGACCGTGGCCACCACCTTTTGCAGGGTCATTTGAAGGAGCCAAAACTTCGCTAGCAATTGTGGATAAAGCAGCAGCAGAAGCAATCTTAACACCTGCAACAGCACTAGGAATAACCATACTAGATGCAACACCCGTTATCGTCGACCCTATACAGCCGACCTCCATTATGCCTGCAAAAGTCCAAGCATAACCTTGAGAAACCAAAGCAGTAGGAGCCGCAGCTGTAAGAGTCATACCCAATGACTCAGCAATAGCTGGGAAAACAGCAGGTGCAAAATATGAAATAGCAGCAATCGCAGCAATAGAAACAATAGGTATAATCAAACCTGAAACGGTATCACCAAATGTTTTACCTTTACCACGTGCACCACCAGAACCCACAATAACAGCAAGTTCATCGTTCTTTTCCAAATCAGCAAGCGCAACTACACCAGCTGCGGAATGGCCTGAGTTACTACCACAAGTGATTTGGGCGCCGCCGCCACCGCCGCCACCGCCGATTGCAACAATTCTATATCTACCTGAAAATGGAGCAGTATATGTATGACTATCGCCATTATTGCTAGCAAAAAAGTACTTGGCGAACCCAGGAAGAGAAACTCCGGCACCACCACCACCGCCACCGCCAATTACGGTAACATTAAAGTTCTCTCCATCTGATGGAGGCACAAACCTAGCTGTGCTGGAATCTACAAAATCACTGGGACTTTGTGCTTGCGTATACGCAGTACCATTTTTTACAACCACAAGTTGGTCATCAACCCACATTGCAGCCCAGCTATTTTTAATCTGGCCATCATCCATAATCAATTTGGCCTTTTTCACAAGAGGTACAGTAGTAATAGCCAATACAGCAACTACCATAATCGCTATCATTATTTCTGCAATCGTGAAACCCAAATGAGCTCGTTTTGTACTTTTTGTCATCAAATAAACTCCATCATACTTTTTAAACAATTTTATTACATAATCAACGGATTAGTCATACGTTAAACGTTCTATTTCATATTTGTATTAATCTCGACCTTACACGGTGGGAAATCCGTTGTCGTAGAATAGTAATTCGCAGAATTAGGCAAAGAACTAGTAACACAACTAGAAGATATAGATGTATCCGGGGGGGCTGCCACTGTAATATCTTCTGGATAAGTATTTCCTAAATAATTATCAAGGTTCGTACTTGACAGTGGGTCTAGCTCATAACTTTTACCCCTATAAGCTAATTGCTTTGCTTGGGCAAATGTCATTAAAGGGCTATATTCTATAGTCAACTCAGGGTTGGCCGATACAACTCTTGCTTGCAAATAATTTTTATCATAAACAGGCCATCCTGTAGGAACAATATCACCATTTTCCTTGCTAATCAAGAATGGGACTATATCAGACTTTTTCCTTTTAGGGTCATAAATATGAGTGTTAGGTTTTCTATCACCATTCAAATCAATAAATACAAGAAAAAACTCTTCAGTAGGAAATCCAGACGATCCAATATTCGTTACAAAATATTTCATACCATCAGAAGTTCTGAACGATGGTTCCTCTGGCAATTCAAAATTCTTAGGCAATGCGCCATGAACAACATTAATTATAGAACAGCCCTCTTTAACAGTATTGAGCTTTGTTATAGCAGCTGCGCAAAAATTTGCGGGTTCTGCTTTTTCAAGTTCAGGAATATTTGGAAATTTACGCAATGAGCCGTATGGAGGAATAGCCAAACCAGCTTCTATAGCCTCTGCTCGTGTTGCATCATTGTGTTCAAGAACTTCTTCTTGGATATTGAATGAAGCCAGCCTCAAAGAGCTATACGCTTTGATGTATAACTTGCCCATAGCTTTTTCTTCTCTAGCCCTATGCAACGTCATTGTTGCAACAACAAGCATTGCAATAACAGTCAAAACGACCAATAATTCTGCAAGGCTAAATGCGCATTTCTTCATACTTTGTAAACTCAAATTTTGTGACACAATGGACTCCATAATTCATGAATATAATATAATACTACCCAACGCTATACATTTTATAACATTTTTTTAATCTTGACAAAAAATATACGTTAAATTACTTAACAATAAAACTAGAAAAAATTATTTTATAGTAAAAACATTTACAAAATCAGTATTTGAAGCATCAAAAACACTATTTAGATATTGTTTTGCAACAGACAAAAACTCTTTTTTATTAGAATAAGTCGCTTTTAAATTTAAAATATCAGAACGAAATCTACTAGAATCAACCTTGGGCTTGCATAAATATTCGAAAACCTCGTCAAAAATATATGAATTGCCGCCATTATCTATTGGCAAATCATTTTTTAATCCAGCAAGTACTATCTTCTTAAAAAGTTTACGCCTATTATTCAAACCTCTTACACTATAAGTACATTCGTTGGCAACATCTTGAAAAAATAAAAATGGAGCCATCAAGTCAGTTATTGTCATTTCCTTCTCAAATGATTGGCAAATTGAATCTACTATCCTAATTTTTTTTCCAACTAATACAAAATTGTTGGGATTTCTTGTGTCAAAACAGTGACCATCTCCACTATTTTCATTTAACAACCTAAAGTCATAAGCTACGTCATCAAAAGACTTTTGCGGTAAAGACGCAAATTTAGGTAAATATTTTTTTTCGTAATACTCAACGCAATCTTTTTGTAAATTGTGTTCAGAAAAATAAGCAGGCACACCAGCTGGAAGATGTTTTCCAGTTTTGGAAACATTTTTCAATACTCGCACATTACCAAATTTGGCAACCACACCTCCAACATAAGCTTTGAAATTCAAATTCCTAAATTTATCAAAAGGTATACTCATAAACTCCAAGTTTAATGGCGATGATTTATCCAGTTTGAGAACGTATTTTGAGTCCAATGAAAAAACTATGCCCCTACATCCCTCGCCTAAAATAGATTGTTCTTTCGTTTTCTTATTTATTATTTTCTTTAACAAATTCATCAAATTTAGATTTTCAGCTTGTGATGGATTCGACGATTTAATTAATTTATCCATTCTTTTACTAAACACACTCACTCGACCTGCAAAAGCAGGGCAAGTGTTTTTTCGATAATTATCTAATCTAGTGTCGTAATTGCTGCCGACTGAACGTAGCCAGCAATTACTCACCTTTTCAAGACGCCACTCCAAAAATTCGTTCACGTCACTTCGTTCCTTATCGCGAATTTTTCTCGGACATATATAATTTGAGTGAATTGAAATCTTCATATATAAGAAATTAAAACTCCTAAAAAAAATTTTTGCCAAAATTTAAACTAACAAGATGATTGCTAGAAAATAATCTTTTTATAAAATGTAGTAAATTTAGTATAAACTAGGTTTCTATAAATTTACCCCATTAAAATAAAAGGAAGGAATAAGAATGGCTGACGTATTCAATATTAATGATTTTTTGAAAAAAGCTGTTGCTTCTGGTGCCTCAGATGAGCACTTAATTGTAGGACAAGTACCATTCATAAGAAAAAATGGTTTTATGAAAAGGGTTGCTATGTCTGAAATAACTAAAGTTGATTTAGCAAATGTACTCCTAGAAATTGCGCCTCAGAAGATTATACAATCCTTTAGTACAGAAAAAGATATTGATTTTATATATGAAATCAAAGGTTGTTCACGTTTTAGAGTAAATTATAGTCTTAGATTGGGCAACCCAGCTATGACGATAAGAAATATTCCATACAGTATCCCAACAATCAACGACTTGGGCCTACCTCCTGTAATCAGTACATTCACAAAATTCCAAAGTGGTTTAGTTATTATTACAGGTCCAACTGGTAGTGGTAAATCTACAACTCTAGCTTCAATTATTGAATCTATAAATGTAAACGAACCTAAAAATATCATTACAATAGAAGACCCTATTGAATATATTTTTGACTGCAAGAAAAGTATGGTTTCACAAAGACAAATTGGACCAGATGTTGAAACTTTTGCAAAAGGGATTAAGTATTCTCTAAGACAAGACCCCGATGTTATTCTTATCGGAGAAATTAGAGATGTTGAAACAATAGATGCAGCACTAAAAGCTGCAGAAACAGGCCACCTTGTACTTGCAACGCTACACACCAACGACTCCGTTCAAACTGTAAACAGAATTGTTAACATGTTTGATGAAAGCAATAGAACTTTGGCAAGAAAACGAGTCGCAGAAACCCTTAGAGCTGTTGTCGCACAAAAACTTGTATTCTCTTCTGCTCAAGAAAAAAGGTACCCTGCTTGTGAAATAATGATAGTAACATCAACTATCAAAGATTACATCTTAAAAGAAGAAACAGAAGAAATTTACAGATTAATCAAAAGTAACGAGTCTGAAGGTATGACAACATTAAACCAATCATTGGCAAAGCTTGTCGATGAAGGCGTAATTACAGATGAAGAAGCACTAAGCTATTCTAGTGAAACAAATGAACTAAGCAAAATGCTTCGCGGAGTGTATGTATAAAACTTGATTTAAAATAGCTGGCAATCCAAAATTACAGGATTGCCA
>JAZSES010000111.1:0-1753 GCA_045531805.1 Candidatus Limenecus sp.
GAAAAATTTGGTAGTTTTACAAAACCAAGCATTGGTACAATTCATCCAGCATTGAAAAGATTGTTAATTAACAATGTTGTAACGGTGAGAAATAATTTTTCTGACGGTGGAAAGAAGTCTACTTATTATGGATTGGCAATGCATTGGCAAAAGAAATTTAGAGATCTGTTTTTTACTCCATTGAGTGATAATCCAACGAACTTTTTTACAGAGCTACAGTCAAGAATTGCTGTTCTATCCTTGTTGGAAGATGATTTGAAAGAAACTTTTTTTGATGATATATCTATCAGGCTTGAGTCATATAGGTTGGATTTGCAAAATATACTCGAAGATGACTATATAGACTTGGATGTCTATCAAGCATCGTTGCTAAGGAAAAATATAAGTGATGTTGAAACTTATCAACAATTGATAAAAGATTTAAAGGAAAATTAGATGCCGGCAGTAATTTCAGAGGTTCTTAAAAATTCTATAGCAGAAGAGTTGGGCTTTCAAAAGGGTGAGGTCATTTTGTCTATAAATGGCCATGAACTTAAAGATATGATTGATTACAATTATATGATTAGTGATGAAGAAGTTGAAGTTGAAATAAAAAAACTTAATGGTGAAGTTGAAGTTTATGAAATAGAAAAAGACTATGATGATAACTTGGGTATTGTTTTTGAATCAGCTGTTTTTGATAGGATAAAACCTTGTACAAATAAATGTGTTTTTTGCTTTGTAGACCAACAACCAGAAGGTTTAAGAGAAACTCTTTATATAAAAGATGATGATTACAGATTGTCGTATTTGCAGGGGACTTATGTAACGTTAACAAATCTTACACAGAAAGACCGTGAAAGAATTCAACAATTACATCTTGGACCACTTTATGTTTCTGTACACACAACAAATCCTGAACTTAGGGTGAAAATGTTGAATAATCCTAAAGCTGCAAATATAATTGACGATTTGAAATGGTTGAAAAAAGCTGATATTCCAATCCATGCACAAGTTGTGCTATGTCCTGGATATAATGATGGTGCAGAGTTGGAACGTACACTCGCAGATTTTTCAAAATTTAAAAGTATTATTCAGTCAATAGCGATTGTGCCTGTGGGACTTACCAAATTTCACAAAAATGATTTGAAAGTGTTAACGAAAGAAAATGCTTTGAATGTTATAAAACAAGTTGAAGCATTTAATAAAAAAGTAAAAAAACAAATGGCAATGGCTAGTGATGAATTTTTTATTAAGGCAGATTATCCTATTCCGGAAACATCTTATTATGGTTCTTTTTCTCAAATTGAAGATGGTGTTGGGGCTATAAGATTGTTGTTGGATGATTTCGAAAAAACAAAGAAAAAATTACCTAAGAGTATAAAGGCAAAACAGTCTCTTGCGTTTGCGGTTTCTGAAAGTGTCCAAAAAACTATGGGGGGTATTCTTGAAGAGTTGAATAAGATTGAAAATCTTGATTGTATAAAGTTAGATTTGAAAAATAATTTCTTTGGTGAAAATGTTACTGTTGCAGGTTTGATTACAGGGGAAGACTTGATATATCAAATAAAACAGTCTGGTATTGCGAAAATAACAAAAAATCTTGTTATTCCATCTATTATGTTACGTCCTTATTCTGAAGATTTTTTAGATGGAAAAACCGTAAAAGATGTTGAGAATGAAACAGGCTTGCGAATTTTTATCGTAAGAGATATTTATTCAACAGTTGAGTTTCCTTTAATAATAAAAAGCTTGGGTTAGTTAATAAACTCTT
>JAZSES010000362.1:0-12583 GCA_045531805.1 Candidatus Limenecus sp.
TGGCTGCGTTGAGCGTATTTTCGGACGGACGAAGTCCGGAAAGCGAAGATAACGAGCCGACTGAGCCAAAGGCTCAAAAGGCGAGACTATATGAGCGTAAAGAAAATACAAGAAGCCGGCAGCAATTGCGACACTAGATTAAATCTGGAATTGGGGATATGGCTGAAAAGTTAGATATAATTGCAATAGGCGAAAGCCTAATAGAACTTTCTAGCGACGAAAGTCTTGCTTATACAAAAACTCTTGAAAAATACTATGGAGGAGATACTCTTTGCACAGCAATTGCGGCACTTCGACTAGGTTCTAAGGCAGGGTATATAACAAGAGTTGGTAATGACCCATTTCGTGAATACTTACTAGATAGCTGGCAATCAGAAGGGCTTGATATATCGCAAGTAAAGCTTGTTGACGGATTTAACGGAGTTTATTTTGTTGGACACCCTGAATGTAGCGAAAAAGAATTTGTTTATTACAGAAAGAAGACTGCTGCAACAAAACTTTCTGTTGATGATATTTCACCTGAGTATATCCTCAATGCTGATGTGATTTATGCAACAGGAATAACTCAATCCCTATCATTATCAGCAAAAGAAGCTGTAAAACGAGCATATGAAATTGCAAAAGAACACGCAATGGCAACGGCTTACGACCTAAATTTTGATGAAAGATTATGGTCAAAAGATGAAGCAAAAGAAGCATTTGAAGAAATTGCAAGCAACATAGACATAATGTTTTTGAGCCTAGAGCATGATGTAGAAAAAGTTTTTGAGTTAGATTCACCAGACAAAGCCATCAAAGCGCTTTGGGATAAAGGTATAAAAACTGTAGTAATAAAGTCAGCAAAAGACAGAGGTTATTTTGTAGGCTTTGAAGGTAACATTACATTTACTAAATTTTATACAGAAGAAATTACAGACTCAACTTGTTCTGGTGACGCGTTTAATGGGGCATTCCTACACGGTCTAAATTCAGGAATGACGGCTATTGAAGCAGCAAAACTAGCTTCAATAGATGCTGGATTACAGTGCAAGGGTATGGGCGCAATAAAATCAACCCCTTACAAAGAAGATGTTTACGCAGCATATTACGGACAATAATAATGACAAACACAAAAAATATCGCAGTTTCAGGCTACTATGGCTTTGAAAATTTTGGTGACGAAGCAATATTAAAAGTTCTTACAGGAGAACTAAAAAAACAAGGATACGACATAACTGTATTCTCAAAATCCCCACAAAATACAAGTGAAAAACTTGGAGTAAATTCAGTTTACACATTTTCTATAAAAGAAGTTTTAAAAACAATAAAGAAATCAGACCTGCTAATTAGTGGTGGAGGAAGTCTTTTACAAGACACAACCAGCCTAAAAAGCCTTTTATACTACCTATTTGTAATTGGCTTAGCATTGTTTTGTGGGAAAGAGGTAATAATTTTTGCACAAGGAATTGGTCCAATAAATAGTTTTTTAGGTAGATTTTTAACTAGGATGTTATTAAAAAAAGCAAAATACATTACAGTTAGAGATGAAAAAAGTTTAAATCTCCTAAAAAAGTGGGGACTTTCACCAGATTTGGTATCTGACCCAGTTTGGAATTTAGAAATAAAAGAAAAAGTAAATATGAATAGAGTTGGTATCCAATTGCGTAGCTGGAAAGCACTCTCGCAAAAATACATCACAAAACTCGCAGAAAGTATTGCTCGTAACTTTGCAGATAAAGAATTGTATATTTACTCATTTCAAGATGCTTTGGATTTAGATCTTTGCAAAAACTTTGAAGCACAACTCAAACTAGCTAATCCAAACATAAAAACAAAATTAATAAATAAACTAACCATTGATGAAACAATACAATCTTTTTCCAATTTGGATTATTTAATAGGAATGAGATATCATGCCTGCCTTTTGGCACTGAAATATGGTATTCCTGTCCTGGCATTAAGTTATGATGAAAAAGTTGAAAAAATAGCAAAAAAATTTGCATTGCCTTGTTCATTCTTAAATGAAAGTGAGAATATCGAAGAAATGATACAGACAATGAAAAACCTAAATGAGCAAGAAATAAAAGAAAAAACAAAAGAATGTTTGTTCAACTTTGAAAAATTTGTTAGTAAAATTGAAAAATAAATCAACATTGAAATATATTTCCTGTATAATATATACACTGAGCTATTAGAGAAAGGATCTTATGCTGGAACATTTACATGCCTTTTTGGGATACTTTTCAAAACTATTTGTAACACTAGATGGTATAGGTCTTGCGCCTGTATTTATCGCATTGACAGCAAATAGAAAAGAAAAATGGCGCAATATAATGATGAACAAATCGGTAATTGTTGCATTTTTCGTATTATTGTTCTTTGCTTATACTGGTTCTTGGGTATTAGATTTGTTGGGAATTAGCCTTACTGCGCTCAAATTTGCAGGTGGTATTTTATTGTTAATTATGGCAATAGATTTAGTTCTTGGAACAAACGAACAAACTCCAGGAGAACATAAAGAAGACGGAAAAGAATCTCATAAAATAAAAGATATTTCCGTATTCCCATTGGCAATCCCGTTACTTTCTGGCCCAGCTACAATCACAATGCTTACAATTTGTATGAAAAATGCACAAGGTGATGTAATTGATAGTTCTCTAATCATTGCCGCATTAGCACTAAACTTGATTGTCTGTTGGTTAATCATGAAATTCGCTTCTCTTGTCAGTGTATTACTTGGCAAAACAGGGGTTAGTGTAATAAATAGAATTGTAGGTATATTATTAGCAGCTATGTCTTGTGAATTTTTAATCACTGGCGTAGTTGAAGTCTTAAAAAGTATAAAATAATTTGGATAGATAAATGTGTAACAAAGAACTTGTAGAAAAAATTAATAAACTAAAAAAGAAAAAAAATGCAATTGTATTAGCACACAGCTATCAAAACGTTGAAATCGATGAAGTTGCAGATTTTTCTGGTGATTCTTTATATCTTAGCAGAATGGCAGCACAAACAAATGCTGACATCATCGTATTTGCTGGTGTATATTTTATGGCAGAAACCGCAAAAATTCTTTCACCAAAGAAAAAAGTTCTTTTACCTAGACTAGATGCTGGTTGTGAAATGGCTGATATGATTAACCTACAACAACTTAGAAGTTTTAAACAAGAACATCCTAATGTCCCTGTCGTTTGCTACATAAATTCTACAGCAGAAGTTAAATCAGAATCCGATATTTGTTGCACAAGTGCAAACGCCATTGATGTCGTAAAATCACTAAATGAAAAAGAGGTACTGTTTGTACCAGACAGACATTTGGGCTCATATGTTGAATCACAACTAAAAAACGTAAAAGTGACTACTTTTCAAGGTTGTTGTCCTATCCACGACAGAATTACGGCTGAAGATATTGTGGAAAAGAAAAAAGAATATCCAAATGCAATGGTACTTATACACCCTGAATGCGACAAAGAAGTAACCAAACTAGCTGACTTTGTTGGTTCAACTACAGGCATCATTAAAGAAGCAAAGAATAGCAAACAAAAAGAATTTATCATCGTAACAGAAAAAGGTGTTGTGGATAGATTAAAAAGAGATTGTCCTGAAAAAGAGTTTATCCTTGTTTCAGAAAAAGCTATCTGCAAAAGTATGAAAAGCAACACACTCCAAGACATTTTAAATGTACTTGAAAAAGAAAATAATGAAATTAATGTAGATGCGACAATTGCCCAAAAAGCACTTAACACTATCGAAAGAATGTTAGCTCTATAAGATTTTACAAAATCATTCAAAGTTAC
This sequence comes from Candidatus Limenecus sp., assembly GCA_045531805.1. Taxonomy (GTDB): domain Bacteria; phylum Cyanobacteriota; class Vampirovibrionia; order Gastranaerophilales; family Gastranaerophilaceae; genus Limenecus. Next base: position 3,777 of record JAZSES010000362.1, read on the forward strand.
AGTCAACAAAACAATTAAAACGTAATTAAATTTCCTTCAAGGTTCATTGCACAAATATTCAAGGTGCTATCCCAAAAGATTTGTGAGTTAGGTTTTTGTATATATAAAATATTAGCAGAGGCCATTGAAGCAGCAGTCCTCAAATCTAAAAACTTATCCGATACTAAAGCCTTTATAATATCTGAAACAAAAGAGGTTGAACCAGCCATCGTACCGTCAGGAGAAACAGCTTTACCATTTTTTATAAATATTTCTTTTGAACAAAAGACCATATTATCAAGATTACTATGCGTAATAGGAAGAGCGTCACTAATTAAAATAATTTTATTATAAGGTTTTGACTTAAAAGTAATTTTCAAAACATCTTTTTGCACATGTTTATAATCAGCGATTAATTCAACATACAATGAATCATCAACGAGCGCAGAAGTGACAGTCGAAGGTTCTTTGTGAGAAAAAACACTCATTGCATTGTAAAGATGAGTAACCTGATTAACCATCGATAAATTTTTAGCAACAGTATGTCCTGCAGAAATCCATACACCTTTTTCTCGTAAGTAATCGCATAAAAAATTGTCTTCATCTAATTCAGGTGCAAGGGTTACTATTTTTATTATCTCATCTTCAATAAGTTTGTAATTATCAACTGATGGTAGCAGCAACTGTTGTTCGTTATGAATTCCTTTTTTTTCAGGATTCAAAAAACAAGCTTCTAAGTGAACACCCAAAATTTTCGCCATTGGCTCATCTTTTTGTAATTGAATACACTGAGCTTTTTTTATTTCAGAAATTTGTCTTTTCAAGTTTTCAACACTATCTGTTGCAAGTGTAGGAAAAAATCCACACACACCAAACTTGAGAATTTTCTTTGAGAATTCAACAAACTCCTCAGCCTTACAAAGAGAGAAATCTATACCGAAGCCCCCATGGATATGTTGCTCAATGAGGGCATCGGTTTCGATTAAATTATCAACTGAATTTAAGTTTAGGTCATACATCAAAAACTATTATACAAGTTTTTCTAAATCTTTCAAGAGTCCTTGATGTTTTTTCGCAAAGTTGCTACCACGAGCTTCTATAGCCATTTTTAATATCAATGGTAAATTCAAAGCTTTTCCGTTTTCACAATTTTTACAATACACCTCTTCAAAGTTGTTCGGCAATCTCAATGACCAGTTTTTATCGCCAGATGTTCCTGGTGTGTTATAAGTCTGTTTCAAACCAAACAAATCAGTAAAGAATACTTGTACGTTTTCTGCATTTGATGCAAATATTTCTGCCAATTTCACATTTCTCAAAGCAGCTGCATCCGTTGTGAGCTTAACAATCAAGTCATCTTTTGCTTGACCTTCCAATTCAGGATACATATCTTGAATTAGATTAAGCACATGTAAATAGCCAGTATGAGTGTTAATCATCTCGTCAGCCCACATAGAAATTGGCTCATTGTCATGAGTACCAACCATTGCCCAACTTCTTGGAACTATATTGCAACAACGATATGGATGTTCAGGTTTATCATATTTTACAAATTGAGTTAACCTCATACCTTGCAAATCATACTCTTTCATAACTGATTCAACTGGGAATGTAAGAGTTCCTAAGTCTTCACAAACAATAGCATCCTTGTTTAGACCTTCTTCTTTTGCTGCAGCAATAACAATTTTTTCTATCATTGCGCCATATTTTTGAATTTGCTCTTTTGTAAGTTGTTTGACTCTTTTCTCTTTATCAGAACCAAGTTCAAAGTTCAAATCATCCATAGTGGCAATTGCATATTGAGCCAATTCTGAATGTTCAGGAGATGAATACAATCTACCTGCACCATGTTCTGGAAGAGGTTTTTTACCAGCTTTGTAAACCCAAGGATCAATCAAACCAACAATATGGTCAATTCTTACACCACCAGGGTTTTCTTTAAACATTTTTTTATAAAGTTGTTTCAACAACAAGCCAGCATCACCCAATGAGCCATCTTCGTTAAACATTTTTTTAGGGTCAACAACAGGGAATCCCCAAGCTTGTCCATCTTTTGAGAAATAATCAGGAGGACATCCCAACATCCAACCTTCTAAGAACAATGACTGGTATGCCCAGCTATCTCTATCTGAAAATGCGACTTGTCTGTCTGCAATCATTTTCAAATTTTGCTTTTTAGCATATTTTTTTGTTGACTCATTTTGTTTTGAAGCAACGAATTGACAGAATGCATAATAATTAATTTCATCAGCATATTTTAATCTCAATTCTTTTTCTCTCAAGAAGCATGCTTTCTTCTCTTCTTCTGATTTTGGATTGAAAAGATTTCTATCTACATTACTATCCCACAATGGCCAATAATCATTTTTGTTTTCAATCACCAATGCTTCGTACAAAGCATCTTTTGAAAGCCAAAATTCATTTTCTTCTTTAAATTTATCAAATTCTTTGTTTAAATTTTTATTATTCCATAATTTAAATTTAGCATACGCTTCTTTTAAGGCTTCTTCCTGCATATTATAAATATAAGAATAAGCTGTTTTGTTTTTATCTTTGTTTGGATTTTCATCACAAATTCTGTTGAATGTATTTTCTGAAAGAATACAACCCCATTCTTTTTTTGTTAATTGTTCCAAATCAATAAACAATGGGTTACTTGAAAAAATTGTACCAGTGTATGGAGAAGAATCGCATGCTTTTGTTTTACCTTGTGGTCCAAGTTGAATTGCATTGAACACACCAGATGCAAAGTTCATTAAATTTTTTGCAGCTTCAGTATTTGGTGAACCAAAACCAGAATTTTTTCCATCAATAGCAGGAAAACTGTTGCCATGAATAATTAATGCAAAATTCTTTTTACCAAGTTCTTTTAATGCTTTAGAGCAAACTTTTTTCATTTTTTTCAAATCTTTAGCTGCATTTTTTTCGCAACAAATCATAAAATTCTACCCCTTCTTAACTTTTTTCATTTCCAAATTAATCCTACCATTTAGTATATTATTTTTATATAGCCAATGCGCATAATTTATAACTATTTTTACATTCCTTTACCAAAAATCATTTTATATAAAATTTTATTCTATATTTTTTAATTCTAAAACTCTATTCTCATTAAATTATGTAAAAAAATTAATACAAAATGTATTATAAACGCAATTCTAATTTCAAAAAAAACTTGTTTAAACTAGGTAGTTAATAATAAGGATTTGTGCATGGAAATTGGAGTTAGTTTACAAGATAGATATCAAAGCTTTAAAAATAATTACAAAAAATTGAAACAAAAAGCTTATAACATAACTCATTTACCTGAATATGATGCAAAACAAACGGACCGAGTGGAAATTTGTTGTGTAGTAAAAAATCCAAAAACTGGCAAATATGAAAATGCAACATTAGGAAAACAAACACTTGAAAATACGTACAAAGCTGCAAAAATATTTAGAAATATAATGGGTGTAATGCTCTTATGTAATGCATACGACGGTGGTGTACATGTAGTAAATGCAATGCAAGCTCCTAAAAAAGTTCCATATAATATCGAAATAGCAAAAAACAAATCAACAGAAAAAGAAGCAATAGTTTGGGATGAAACGTTACCAATTCCAGAAAAAATAGCCAAACATACACAAGACCCAAATTCACCGATAGGAAAATTTTATAATTCATTAAAAACAAATAAAACAAATCTTATGAAAGATTTAAATATTAATAACGAAACATACAACAGACTTGCTACAGTTGCATTAAAAATAGCAAAAGAAGAAAGTAATTTTGGACAAAGTAAAAAATATAAAATTCAAGAAACAATAGAATCAACAAAACCAAGTGCTCTAGCATTAGCTGTTTTTAAAACATTGTCTGATGGAGATGGGACACTTTCTTTAGGCTTAACCAAATATAAAATAGCATATGCAAATGAAGAACTAAAAAAAATATTTGATAAATATGAAATCACATATGACAACATAGATAGCAACATTCTTGAACCAGAAAAATCAGCCATCGCAACAATTATTCAATTATCAGAATACGAAAAAGATTACAAAAAATATAAAGCAAATGTAGAAAAAATAAAGCCAGACATAACAACCCAAGAAGCACAAAAAGCTATATTAAATGCACAAAATATAATTTTTAATGATGTAAAACGCCCAGAAGCATTATCCATATTAACTCAACACGAAGGCTGGGAAGATATTTGTTTGGAAAATAGTTCGTTAACAAAAGAAGATTTAGAAGATTTAAGATTCTATGCAAAAACAATTACGTTATCAGAAAATGCTTACCTAGCTGCACGTTGGAATGGAAAACGAGTAATACCAACAGGTGAAAAAGCTGATATTGCTTGTAAAAATGTTATAAATACAGTTGCACAAAAAGGATATATCGCCAATATTGATAAAACTACACCAATTACACTCAGTGAAATAAAAAAAGAAACAAACTAAAAAAAACGGAATTTTCATTCCGTTTTTAAATTTTTATGATTTGTTTTTAATAAATAATTTAATTAAAAATTCTAAATAAACTATTTAATTAAATCATGTCTTACTGTTGATTTAAGATGCAATTCCATAAGTTGTTCTTCAGCAGCAATTGTTGGCGCATTTGTCATCAAACATTTTGCTGCAGAGTTTTTAGGAAATGCAATCACTTCTCTAATTGAAGAATTTTTTGTCAATAATGCAACAAGTCTATCCAAACCGATAGCCAAACCAGCATGAGGAGGTGTACCATACTGGAACGCTTGCAACATAAATCCAAATTTTTGTTGCACTTCTTCTTCATTCAAACCTAAAGCTTCAAATACTTTTCGTTGAACTTCTGTTGAGTGAATTCTGACAGAACCACCGCCCAACTCAGTACCGTTGTAAACAATATCATATGCAATTGAACGAACATTCATCGGCTCAGTTGTCATTTTATCAACATCTTCAAGGTTTGGAGATGTAAATGGGTGGTGCATTGCCATTACTCTATCAAATTCTTTGCTATATTCAAACATTGGGAAATCAACAACCCAAAGTAAGGCGTGCTTATCTTCATCGATAAGATTAAGTTTTTCACCAAAGAATAATCTAAATCTACCCATTACATCATAAGTAGTTTTCTTATCATCAGCAACAAAGAATACAACATCTCCAGGTTTCGCATCAGCCTTAACTCGTAATGCTTCAACTTGTTCATCTGTTAAGAATTTCAAAATAGGAGATTTAACAGTGCCATCTTCCATATATGTAATCCAAGCAATACCTTTTGCACCAAAAGAAATTGCCATTGAACGAACATCATCCATTTCTTTTCTAGAATATCCAGCAATACCTGGAATTTTGATAGCTTTTGCAATACCACCATTTTTTAAAGTATCTTTGACTGGTTCAAAAGAGGATTCCATCATAATGTCAGAAATATCAAACAATTCTAAGCCAAATCTAGCATCAGGCTTGTCAGAACCAAATCTATCCATAGCTTCTTGCCAGCTAATTCTAGTAAATGGAGGTTTAACATCAACGCCAGCAGCTTTGAATGCTTCTACAATCAAACCTTCTGTTAATTCAATAACATCATCTTGAGTTGCAAAAGACATTTCCATATCAACTTGAGTAAACTCTGGTTGTCTGTCAGCTCTCAAATCCTCATCACGGAAACACTTTGCAATTTGATAATATTTTTCTAAACCACCAACCATAAGTAATTGTTTAAAGATTTGTGGTGATTGTGGCAATGCATAAAACTTGCCTTCTTGTACACGGCTAGGTACCAAGTAATCTCTTGCACCCTCTGGTGTAGTATTGATAAGAATTGGAGTTTCAATTTCCAAAAATTCTGAATTATTTAAATAATTTCTTATTGCAGCAACAATCTTGTGACGCAATTTCAAATTGTTAGCCATTTGTGGACGTCTAATGTCTAGATATCTATATTTCAATCGCAAATCTTCTTTTATATCATCTGATGAAAGTTCAAACGGAAGCAATTTTGCTTCTGAATAAATTTTTACATCAGTAGGATACATTTCAATTTCACCTGTAACCAAATCAGCGTTATATGTTTCTTGCGGACGTCTAGAAACTTTACCGGTAACTTGAATTACATATTCGTCTTTTAATTTTGAAAACACTTCATGAACTTCAGGATTAACTTGTGGATCGGCAACAACTTGGAAAAATCCTGATTTGTCTCTTAATTCAACAAAAATAATACCACCTAAGTCCCTAACTGCTGACACCCAACCAGCTAGAGTAACTTCTTTATCAACATCTGCAACTGACAAAGTTTCGTTGTAATGTGATTTCATCTTAGAAAATGTTTTCATATCAATAATTCCCTACCTTTTTTAACATCGTATTCTAAATTTATTACAAACAAAGCAGATAATCAATTTTTATGCTAAAATGCGAATGAGATAAACGGGGATTACAAATAATGATAAAATTTGCAGTTAATTTAATAAAAAATTCTTTTCACCCATTACAAATACCTGAAACAGCGACCGTTGAACACGGACAAATGGTGTTAGTGAGAACAGAAAAGGGAGAAGAAGTTGCAAAAGTTTTTGTGGTTAATGAACAAATTGCAAAAGCTTGGGAAAAGAACATGCCTGAAGCAATACCTCTTGTTAGAGTTTTAAATGAAAGAGATATGGAAACTTTACAAGAACTTAAAATTGCAGAGTGTGAGGCATTTAAAACTTGCAAAGAGTTGGTTGCACAACACAATTTAAATATGAACCTCGTTCAATCAAAATACACTTTTGATAGAAGAAAAATTACATTCTACTACACGGCACCAGAAAGAGTCGACTTTAGAGGTTTATTAAAAGATTTAACACAAGTATTTAAAAGAGTGAGAATAGATTTGCGACACATTGGTGTTCGTGACGAAACTTCAATATTGGAAGGAAACGGTCTTTGCGGACGACCATTCTGTTGTTGTTCATTCCTAAGAAAATTTGATTCCATAAATATTAAGCTAGCGAAAGATCAAGGTATGCCGATTACTCCAGGCAAAATTTCTGGAACTTGTGGTCGTTTGTTGTGTTGCCTAAATTATGAATACAAAAATTACATCGATGCTGCAAAAGACATGCCTCCAATTGGTTCTGGCGTAATGACACCAGATGGTTTGGGTAGAGTTTGTGCATTACACTTCTTGAATAATGAAATTTCAATAAAAACAGAAGATGGAAAAATCAAAAATTATAAAAAAGAAGAAATTGAAATGGTTGACGGCGATGTAAACATCGATATTGACATTCAAGATACAAACTACTATCAAGAACAGTCTGACTACCATGTTGATATTAAACAACTTGAAGATGACAGAAATAGCTCAACAGGTAACGTTTAAATTTTTTCATAACCAAAAATAGAATATAAATATAGAAAACGGGGTATTATATAAATATGAAAGCTACTAGAATGCAATATTGTATAAAATCAGTTCCCAGTAATGATGTATTTCAAATGGAAAATTTACTCAATGAAATGTCAGCTTTGGGCTGGGAATTGTACACAATGCATGAAGTTGAAGTAAATGATGAATACTGTTACAACTGCATATTTTTAAAAGAAGTTGATGCATTCGAAGACGCTAACGATGAAAGTGTTGACGAAATCTTTGGTTATCAATCACAAATGAAGAAAATGATTTCATCACAAAACGAACCATTTGAATTGTGTGTTGAAATTCAAAGAAAAATCAAAGATAAAAGAAAAAGAATAAACAGTATTAAATCGCTCATTGATGAAACAAATGAATCTCAACGCAATGATTTGAATAATGAAATGTTTAAAAACATTGAAGAGTTGAAGGACTTGAAAAAACAACTTCAAGAAACAATCTCACCAGAAATTATGACAAACAAAATTGGCGAAGATAAAATCAAAATAAAATTAAGTGAAGAAAATATTGAACTAGTAAACCCAGATTTAGAAGCAAATCTTGTTGCACAAACTGTAAAAATTAGACAAAATTTGGCAAACGAATTGGGTTATATAATCCCAAAAATCAAATTTGAAAATGATGAAACATTGCAAGCAAATGAATTCGAAATAGATGTTCGTGGTGTTTGTGCAGCAAAAGGTGTTGTATATTGCGGATACTTGATGTTTTTCAAGGACGATTTAAATCTCAGCAAAGCACCGAAAGATGCAATCAAAGATGAAGACCCTATTACAGGGAAAATAATATACTGGATTCCAGAAGAAAAAACAAAAGATTTCTGGGTTGAGGGTGTCGATGCTTCAGCATTTATTTGCAGAATATTGGAATATGTATGCATAAAATTTGTAGATGAAATCTTTGATTACAATGACATAAATAGATATATCGAAATTGTAAGTGAAGATAATTTATATCTAATTGAAAATATAATCCCAGATTTTGTTTCAATAGCAGAATTGAAGTTTATTTTAACAAATCTAATCAAAGAACGAGTTTCAATAAAAGATATAGTTTATATTTTTGAAAAAATAAATGACTTTGCAGACGAAGAAACAAAAGAAGACCTCCTCAGCAGAGTGCGTCACTCTTTGTCTAGACAAATTTCAAAAGGCATCGCAAATGAAAACAACTTAATACAATGCTTTGAACTTTTACCTGAAACAATAAAATATTTAGACTCAAAAATTTCAGGAAAAAGTGCAGTAATTAGAATTGATAATAATAAAGTGAAAACAATTGCAAACAATATATATGCAGCATTAGACAAATTCAAAATCAACACAGATGAAGTTATTGTAGTTGTACCAATGGGTATAAGACAGGTGACAAGTGTTGTACTCTCTCAACTCATGCCAAACGTAAAAGTTGTCGCAAAAGAAGAA
>JAZSES010000211.1:0-4714 GCA_045531805.1 Candidatus Limenecus sp.
GTGCGTGCAAATCAAATAGGTGCGATTACGGCAAATCAATATCAGTATCTGATGAAACAGATGTCACAACAGGGATATCGTACAAATGAACCTTTAGATGATGCCTATCAACTTATATTACCTAGATATCTGAAACAAGCAATGACAATGATAAAGAGAGATAAGAGGGTATCGGGAAATGAGTTTATGCATATGTTAAAAAGTATGCAGTTATCTTTACACAAGTACATGGTAGAGAGGTTGCTAAATTTGGAAGAGGGGTTTCTTACAGATGAGAATAATGGAAGTGAAGTCCTTCTAGCAATTAAGTGATTTTTATATTCTTTGCTGAAATCTGTAGTATTGTGTTACAGAACGCAGTATAGGGTAAAAAAATTAGAAATCTGCGGAAGTACCCTACCCCTTTTATATAGGGAAAGAAGTCTAGTTCGGAACCCCACCCTCCGTATAAATGAAAATACTGTCGGACATTAAAATAGCCAGAGCCATAGATTTTCTATGACTTTGGCTATTGTTTTTTGCGGGCCTTTATCTTAGTAAATTCGATAATTTCTTTCTTATCAGCTTCTGATATTTTCTCAAAGTAGTAGAGTAGCTCTTTTTCAAGATTATTGAAATATTGGTATTTCTTCTGATTGTTGGGATTGTTGAAGTACTCTAAAAAACCAGCCAAATCTTCACTGGATTGTGTTGGTGCAGGTGCATCATAGTAAACATTCTTGTCGAGTTCCAAAGAAAGTTGAATCAGGTCATCGACAGAAATATTGTATAGACCAGCTAATTTGTAAAGGGTTTCGGAGTTGGGAGTACGTTGACCTGTCTCATAATGGGAATATGTCTGTCTCACAACGCCCAGAAAGGATGCTACATAGTCCTGATTGTATCCATGAATGGTTCGTAGCTCGCGTAATCGGTTTGCTAACTGTTCATTTTTCAAGGTTTCCACCACCTTTCCTAATAAGAGTATAGTGAAAAGTGCAAAGGAAAATGCAACAAAGTGTAGCAAAACAGCAAAAATAATGTTAACTTTATGTAGCAAATAGACGATATAAAAGATACAGAGTGTAGCATTCTGTCTGGAACAGTATAGTAACAACTTGAGGTAGACGCATGATTATAGCACATAATTTAGGAGCAATGAATGCTCAGAGACAATATAATATTGTAACGAATAGAAAAGTGAAATCATCGGAGAAACTGTCATCTGGATATAAGATTAATAGGGCTGCTGACGATGCCGCTGGATTGTCTATTTCAGAAAAAATGCGTAGACAGATACGAGGTCTGACACAGGGTGTTGAAAATACGCAGGACGGTGTATCACTTTGTCAAGTTGCAGACGGAGCTTTAGCCGAAGTGAATGATATGCTGCACCGCATTACGGAGCTTTCCGTAAAATCTGCTAACGGTACGAACAGTGAACAGGACAGACGGTATATACAGGAAGAAATCAATCAAATTTTGAAGGAAATAGAGAGGATTGGAGATACAACTACTTTTAATGAACAGAAAATTTTTTCGGGTAGCACCAATACTGTTAGTGGTGGAAATCAGGGTGGAAGTAGCAATGTAGGTGGAACAGGTGGTGTGACGAATCCGCCAACGACAACAATTACCAAAGAACGTACACTTAAGGTAGGTGTGTCAGGAACACCAACTGATACAAGTGCTCAGACTTATACTATTTCCGCTGATGTGGCAACAGGGGTTTCTATCGGTACAGATACATATGATTGGAGTGCAATTCAATCTGCTGACGGAAAGAGCTTGGCGGATACGGAAATAGCGGCAGGCAGTTATTCTTTGACACATAAAGGAATGACATTAAATATTCAGGTATCAGAGGGACAGACTCTTGATTCGATTGCCTCTAAAGTGGATGCATTGAGTTGGTCAACATCACAAAGAATTGTATCTCGTGAGAAGGCTGTAGATAATCTGACAGTAAACACAGGAACTAAAATTGCAACGTTTTCAAGTAAGAGCTATCCGTCAGTATATACGGTTAATGCAACTGAAGAAGGTATAAGTGTAAATAGCAGAACGGTCAGAAAATGGAGTGAAATGGGTATTGACCTTGATAATCTGCAAGCTGGAACCTATACATTTAATGACCCATATGCAAATTCGGATTTGTCATTTACTTTTGAGATTAAGGATGGAGCAACACGAAGCGGTCTGATAGCAGGACTTAATAATGTGAAAATATCATGTAGTACGTTATATGAGTATTCAGACTGCCAGTCGATGTCATTTGGAACTAATCCTGATTGTCATTTAAATCTTTTTTTGGAGCCTGAACACACAGCAGCTGTATTTTCGGGGGCAGTGGGAGAAGATTTAGGCCTTTGGCAACCAGATGGACAGCAAAAGTATTTTGAGTTTACAGTAAAAAATGGTAAGTTAGGTCTTTCCTATTTGGGAGCGGGGGCAGACCCATTTAGTTTATCTACAACCAAAGACTATTTTTTTGAAATAACTGATGAAAGCGAGAATCGTCTAAAAGCATTGGACTACAGTCAGGTAACGAATGGAGATGATTGGAAAGATAATCCGATTGTATTCAAAAGTGGAGACACTGAACTATATTTTTTCTTATGGAACCATGGAAATAGCACAATTACGTCTTATCAGGATTTGATAGATGACTGTACAGTTCCCTATAGTAGTGGAGCTAATACCAATAATGTTTTACTTGGTTTTACTCATAATAATTTGACAATAAATCAGTATGCTGGAACTGGTAAAGTACAATCATTGGCAAATGGAAATGTAGGTAAAGTAACATATGAAACATCATTAACAGCCGCCACGTTACTTGACAATAAAGAAGATTATACCGTTACGGTTCCTACTACACCGACAACACCCGACCAGCCATCTGTTGACCCCGATGCACCAGCATTAGATGAGACCATAGGTGCAAAAAGATTATGGATTCAGTCTGGATGTGAAGCTGGAGATGGAATGTGGCTTGAAATTGATAACATGAACACATCCATTTTAGGAATTGAGGATGTGGATGTATCAACGGTAGAAGGTGCTAACCATGCTATGGATGCTGTAAAAGGAGCATTGCAAAAGGTAACTGCAAACCGCAGTAAAATAGGTGCTCAGCAAAACCGATTGGAACACACCATAGCCAATGAGGAAAATATTGTTGAGAATACTACCGCAGCTGAGTCAAGAATCAGAGATACGGATATGGCAAAGACAATGGTTGAATATTCAAATACCAATATTTTATTACAGGCAGGACAAGCAATGATGGCACAGGCAAATCAAAGCAATCAGGGAGTGTTAAGTTTATTGCAATAAATAAAAAACTTAAATGCATAACAAAGGAAGGAGCAGTTTTATGGATTATTTTAATCGGCGAGCCTTAAATGAATATGGAGGAAAAACGAAGGAAGTAAGAGAGTATGAGTGGACTCATGAGCATGGTAGTTTTGAACAGGACGTACCAGAAGAGATTGTGCGTTCTGGTGCTAAATTTTATACAAGTTCATATAAGTGTCCTAAATGCAAAAAATTTATGTATAAAGCAAATGTAGGTGAATTTGTTTGGATAAAGACCCCAGATGGAATGAAACCATTAAAAAGTACATTTGGTTGCTTTGAATGCTGTATGTTATTTTCGGCAATCCCAGGGAAGATGTTGTCGGAGGGGGACTATTATACCCTAAAGGACAAAAGAGATGTCATGTTTATGACAAGTATTATAAGTGATTATGCATTATATCCACCACAGTAAGGAGGAACGTATTATGATTGTTGAAGCAATATTATTACCAGATTCGGATGATTTTGGATATTTCTCTATATTTGCTGAATTAGTAGAAAAGTCAGGTAAATATAGAAGAGATAACAGTAAACAAAAATCAGTAGTGGTTTCAGCTAATGAAATGTGGATATGCCAGCATTTTATTAGTAATTACACAGGAGAAGACCTTGAGTGCATACATTATGGGGATATGAGTACGGGAACCTATAAAATGGCAATGGGAAATATACCCGACACAACAGTGTACAGAGTGGCACTACCAGAATTATGGATTCTGTTTTCTTCCTTTATTAGAAAAGCCTCTGTATCCAATAGGGATATTGACCGTATGGCTAAGACGTTATCGAGTAGAAGTAGAAATGAACTTATGTATCAAAATGGAGATGTTGTAAAAAGAGATGGTAGTTTTGCTCCGCTCCAAGATGTCGTAATGGCATTAAGCTTAGCGATTCAGAGGTAGTAGTATACTCTTATATCTAATAATGTTTCCTAAACTTAATAAATGTTAACAGGCAACGTTGGACATCGTAATCGGTGATTCAGGCGTTGCTTTTTATTTGACCTGAGCAAGTCATTAAACTGCTCTATTTTTATGCCTAGGGCAGGAAAGGAGGTGCAGAAGCATGGAAGATTTATTATCCAAAATCTATGACAAAGTGGCTTATTACGAAGAAGATGGCATCCAGTTTGGCAATGAATATGATTGTCAGGTGGAAGAGATTCTTAAGCCACTAAGAGAGACTATGGCTGAATCCGAAGTGGAAGAGATTAAGGAGCTGGTGTATGCCGCTTCTTATTATGCCCAGAAGTATGGATTTATGCTGGGGGTACGTTTCGTAGTGAAATTTTTACTGGAAGCTATGGGAACAACGGAGTAGCAGGAGCTACCACAATTACAACTGAATATGGAGTAAAAACAAATTATTTACG
>JAZSES010000194.1:0-2300 GCA_045531805.1 Candidatus Limenecus sp.
ATTTTAAATTTATATATCCTAAAAACAGAGTCATCGATAACGATGCTATCGATAATTCTAAATATTATGAGACTATTGAAACATTACCAATACATTTAAATAATGATGGTTCGTTAAATATATTTAATTATCCTATTAGATTACAGACTGAAACCATATCAGAAGCTGGTTCTGGGGCTGATATAAATATAGAATTAATTGATATTGCGGGTAATAGACCTTATGTACAATTTAGCTATGATGAAACCATTAGTGACATACAGTACGTAAACGTTCTTTTATCTGAAGGTGATAAAGTAATCAAAGAAGGTCGTTGGCAGACTATAATGCTAAATTGTGTTGAGTCAGTATTTATTCCAACTAGCATAATAAATAAAATTGAAAAATCTTCAATATCCTCAATACCGGGGGACTATTATGATTCAGAATGCAAATTAAAAATGAAAATGGTTTTACCTGTGCATGCTACAGCTGACAACTACGATAAAATAATTAATTTGACATTCCATATGGATGTATTTAATGCTATGGACCTCAGTAGTCCACGAAAAAACATGCAGATACGATATGACTCAGTTGAGGAACTTGATAGTAATAATAAGATAATCAATAAGTCTGATTATACTATACGTCGTGCAATCTGTGATACTCAAAGAATATCATTTATGTATGGCAAATTAAATGAAGATAACTCTTGGGATAGCACTGAACAATGCAATAATTTCGCAAATATTGATGCAGAATTTTTTAATCTAGATGATGAAAATAAAATTAAATTAGATGGTAAAAAAATTATAGATACTCAAAAATATATTGACAAATTATTATCAGCAATAAATCACGTAATCTCTGATTTATCAACTGATAGTCATTCTTCTGGTCGATGTAAATCTGACGCTAAGCTAGTTGAGCGATTAACTAATAGTAAACCTCGTCCCAAAATAGCTAGCGGTTTTCCAGTTATGTGGGATGACAGTAATTTATTAATAAATAAGGGTACTGAAACTAATCCTAAATACTCATTTAATGACGATTATAATAGTAATGCAACTTTAATTAATTTAAAGAAAAACAATCAGCTCGATTTTAATACTATTACCGGCGATTGGAATTATCAACCAGTAAATGATGAAGGTAAACAAATTGATTGGAATTATGACGATTTAAGTGTTAATTTAGATGCTGATAAAAACGTGTTACCGGTAAATTTAAAATATTATACGGCATCACCAATTGGTGATTTAGTGCGCGTAATCGCCGCATTCCAAAAATCAGTGCCACTAGCTAGTGTATACTGGGATATAAATGATAACTGGGGTGAAAATAGTAAATACACTGCAGATAGTGATGATCCTCTATTATACGTAATTGATTCATCTGATGGTGAAATATGTGTAATAGGCGTGGCTGACTTTGGAGATCCAATATCTAAAGAAACTAACGATTAAAATTAATTTATAAGGAGTAAATTATATTATGTCTGAAGAAATAAAATATCAACTTAAGGCTGATGACTTGGTCGCAGAAAATATAATCGTATTTAGATTAGACCGTGAAAAAAAAGTTATTAATATTAGCGCAGTACCCCCTGAACCACCAAAAGTAGAAAAAGATAATACTAATCAACTTGGTTCTAAAGAAAACATTATTGCAGTTAGATATGATGACGCGACAAATACATATTTTTTATACGCGCCTGAATCAGTAAATGAGGATGACTTAGTTGCTCTAATTAACAATGATATTACTGAGGGCGGATTCAAAGAAGCATTAATTAATTTAATTAATCAAGAATCTCAATCAGCAGCCGCTAGTGACATTATGAGTTATGGAACAATAGATGAGATGTCTACGTCAACCAGTAAATTCTTTGTGTTAATTGATGAACAAGATCAACCATACGTGCAATTAATGAGGGTGGAAAAAGAAAGATTATTCTTTAATGAAGATGGAACAGATAAGACTGCGTTAAATAATAAAAATATTTATTATAATACTAGTGATAGCAGTGATACAAATAATCCGCAATTTTATTACAAGGACGATAGCGGTGAATTTATATTAATTAACAGCAATAATTTAAGTTTATCCTTAAATTCTATGAATGAATTAATTGCAATATATGAAATTAATTCACAGGACGATACCAGTATCGAGTTATCAACCAAGATTAATTTAACTGGTGGAGAATTAAGTAAAATATCTATTAGTGTTGAAGATAGTAATATTGATGAATTTATGTACGGTGACGTAGATGACAGCGGCGGAATTAATAATAAAGATACTGGATTATTGATGGC
>JAZSES010000138.1:0-17247 GCA_045531805.1 Candidatus Limenecus sp.
GACTTCGAATTTCCCAATCTCGAATTCTATGCAGCTTTTTACTAAATGTTTTTACATGTTGATCGCAATTGGTACAATTAAATTCTAAACGTGTAAAATATTTATCTTCAGAACCGCCATATAGATGCTCACCTATAATAATACAGTAAATCTGACCTGGTTTATATTTAGAACTAAAGGCAAATTTTATATCTCCGCCATATACATCACGAATATAATCCTTGAAATCATTTCGTGTTTCACAGCAATAAACATCCATTACTAATTCAACAGACATTCTATCAGACATAGACCAACCGAAATCACTACAATGCTGTCTATCTTCTGGAAGTACCTCATAGATTCGGTATAAAACTTCTAGCATATTAAATATCACCTAATTATATATTTAGATAATTATTTACAAAAATAAACAAGAAAGCTGAGATTATTTGTCTCAACTTTCTTGGCCCTCTGTATATATTCAACGAATTATTCGTTGCCTATATTATTTTTATTTTCATCAATCAATGAGGCTGCAAAACGAGTATCATTTGCTGAATCTACATAAAGAGTTTGTAAGGATGTACTTAAATCTTTACCGGCTTTAACACGATGATATGAATTTAATGCTGTATTAAATGTTCGTTTACCGCATATATTTATTTCATTCATCTTTTTCTTATATTCGTCATTTAATTGGTCAGCTAATTGACATATATGAGACTGTTGAGCGCATAACGCTTCAATAGTTTCATCATAGTTAGTTTGTTTTTGTTTAACAGGCATATCAATACTAATTGTTACACCATGTTTAGCTAGTGCATCAAAATACACGGTTAACAAATCTATATCGCCAGATTCACAGCAGTTTGTAATTATTTCTAAAAATTTAATAAACGGTCCACTAACTCTATCCGGGAATTTAGAACCCTTACTACGAATTAGTGGGTCGAACTCGCCTGTGTCTGGATTGTAAAACCAGCCATTTCCTCGATAGTGATGATAGTCCTTTAATTGTTTAAGTTGTTGTGAACTTAATTTTAAACCCTCTGCAGTATTACGCACAATATCGTTTAATTCATCCCAATGCTTTTGCTTTTCAGTTAAAATTTTGTCTGCTTCATCTAAAACTAGTTGAGCATGTTCATCATAGTCATTATAAATTGCCATGCAAATCAACCTCCTAATATAAGGTTTAGACTATTTCTCAGATATCTTGGTGAAAATATCATTAAGCCTTTCATAGAAATCTTGATTTTCTTTTAGATATGCACATAACTTAGGGCGTCCTTGGAATTTCATGTCTTTACCGTTATGTTGCAATAACTCGCCTGTTTCGGGATCTACTATTGTGAACCAAGCTCCGCCTTGAATAATAAATCCATAAAGCATACACATATCAATCATATCATTAACATAATCTACACCTTCAGTATAATTCAATGTATAATGACCCGTTCGACGATTAGGCGCGCATGATTTAGTTTTCTCTATGCATACATTAACTATATTGCCAAATGGATTGGTAGTACTATTAGCAACTTCATTATTCTTTTCATCGATAAACTTACCCTTTTGAAAAGACATACGAACTAAGCAACTATGCTTCCAACATAAACCGCCTGGTGTGGTTGTTCCGCCGTACATGCTATTCATATTATCGCGCACTTGATTAATGCCAATAAATGTACACTTATTACGTTTGCAAATCTGTGTAGCTTTTTTACTAAATTCAGTTAACGCTGTTGATATACCGCCGTAATGTTTCTTTTCGAGCGATTCTTCGAACGCAGCCTTTGATACCATTGCAGCAAGTGAATCAAGAACGCATAATCCTACATCGCCAGAGTCAATAACATCCAAAGCCGCTTCAAGTATTTCTTCAGCTGATTGGTCTTGCGGAGATACGAGTATAAGTCTATCAGTATCAACTCCTAGTGTTTGCGCCCAAGCATAATCAAAAGTATTCTCAACATCAAAAAATACTACCTCACGTGGTGTATTCATATTGTAAAATAATTTTTGAGCATTAGCCACAATATCAAGTGACGTTGTTGTTTTACCGGAACTCTCTCGTCCAGAAAATTCAATGATATAACCTATAGGCAATCCGCCGTATAACATATAATTTAGTTTTGGAGATGTAAACGGTATCTTTTCAAAACCAAATGTAGGTGCACCACGCTGTATAAATTCAGATTTAAATTTTTTATTCAAATCCTTCATTACAGAATCTAATGCTGAACCCATACTACTTTGTACCTCCCAATTTTATTTCCGTAGCCTCGGGATCTACATAAGTTCCTTCAGCAATAAGTATTTCTTTTTTAGCCAAGTTTGCATCTTTACGTGCAGCATCACTATTCACAGATAAACCGCTTTTTAATAGGTCTCTTGAACCAAAAGCAGTATTAAATAATTTCCATTCATATAATTTATTTGTCTCTGTACGCATCTCTGAGGGAAGTCTACGACGTATTTCAATAAGTAATTCACTATCTACTAATTTATGCATTATAATATTTCTCCTTATAATTAGGATTGATTATTATCAAATCTAGGATTATTTCTATTCGTATCAGAATTAAATGCCTTAAGTTCTTCAATTCGTCTACTTAAAACTTTTTTACAACTTGCTAAAATTTCATAAGCATATGTTACTTTAGCTTTAGCTGATTTATACGCAGCTGAATAAATGTCGTTTACTAAAGTATCTTTAGTACAAATTGCCTCAGCAGTAGCATTTCTAGCAGCAGCTGTGGTGCCGCCAATCTTATTTCTAATTAAGTTATCAGTGACCTCAGATATTCGACGTTTTTTAGAAATTAAAGAAACATCTTCTTTTATTCCAAGAGATTCTACTGCAGATGATGCATAATAAATATACACCGGTAAATTTAAAATAAATTCGTCTAATAAATCATTTGATATTGACTGGGGTTGTCCTAATGATTCTGATACGTATCGAACATAGTCGTCTAAAGCAGACGTGCAATCATTACTTAACTTTGTTGCAATTTCAGACATCATATCAGATGTCGCCTCTAAAGATGTCATTAAATCTAATAAATCCTTAGTAGTAATGTCATGATTTACATTATCATCTTTAAACTTTTGATTATCATGAGGCATAATAAACCTCCTTTAACAAATATTAAAATTTACGTTTTGCGTATGTAGCCATAAGTAATGCTTCAGCCATACCATCGCTATCCTTAGTACATTTTGGAGTTCGCTTCAAAGATACTGTAGGATATAATTGCTTGCAGGTCTGTATTGACACTGATTTATCCTGTTTTATCAAATTAAATTCTTTTTTCCATTTTACAGGAGATATTAACTGATATGGTATATCAAATGACTGTAAAACTCCCTTTATGAATCCTAACGATTCACCGAAAGCAAACGCCCTTTTACGACTGTCTGATGGCATAGCATGTACATTTTCTAAACAAGTTATACATGGTAATCCCGCCGCATGCATATCTTTAATCTTATTTATAAATAATTCTTGGTCCCAAGACATTACCTCAGCAGAATTGTCATCCCCATTTATAATAGCGAATCCGCCTTGACCTCCTGGGTCAATTCCAATATAAAACATTATATAATCCTCCAAATGTAATCATTAATCCTTTAATTGAGAAGAGGTAACACCATCACTTGCACATCTAGCCCTATAATTACAATATCTGCATTTTTTTAATATAGCTGGGTCAGATGGCATAGGAGGTACCACTCTATTACGTATGTATTCATCGCAATCATTAATATATTTATGTATTCTGTTATAACGATCTTCATCAGATACATTCAGCAAATAAGATTTCTTTTCACAAGTGTCTCTATTTTCATAAACAAATAGTACATCTGGTATTTTAAACGCATCCGAATATGCGGTGCCTTGACTGATATGCGCAGAATCTACATAAGTTCTATCTCTAAATTTTCGACTAATTTCAGTCTTAAACTCAAATATAAAATAACGACCTCGGTATCGTATAATACCGTCGGTTAAAAAACTCATATTAAGTTTTTTATTATATATTTTTGTTTCCATCCCTTGTTTAGAAACAACTTGTAAATCATCGTTCAAATTATGCTCATTTATGTATGTCTCAACGTCGATATAATCGCAATCAAAACCATTATCTCGCATTCCGGCAATTGCTTTCTGTATTCGATCATGACGATCTGTACCTGACTCGCAAATACCACAGCTAGAATACGATTGTATTTCTTGAGGAGCGTATATGTTTGATATTACATAAAATGACTGACGCATACAATTCATGCCACTCGGCTTATAAGTTAAACTGGGCGGACGTGAATCTTTTATAGCGTCTTTCTCAATTGAAGCTATTAAATCATCTAAGAATTGTTGTTCAATGGAGCGAGTTTGTTTAGCTCGCTCCAAAGTATTAACAATATGATTTATTTTTGATTGCGAATAATGATTATTTAAAAAATTACTATTCCTCATCGTTACACAAAACAACTAACTGAGACACTGCATCGGAACGTATAATAATAATTTCAGCATCGCCAAAACATAAGCGAGGCGCAGCATCACCTAAACACTTTAATTGACTCATCAGATTATCAATATCAATAATGCATTCAAAATTTGGTAATGATTCTGCAGCAATTTGTTCGATGCAATTACCTGACATTGTAGACGCAAACATACCGTTTTCGCTGAATGATAATTTTATACAATTTTCATCGAGTGCAGTAATAAATAACTTAAGTCTATCAAGAGCTGAATAGAATCCACTAGCCGTGATAGCTACAGAATTTTCAAAATCTTGAGTTAATAAACTGGTCGCAACTTCATGTGGGAATGCATCCAGTCCTTGAGCGCATTTTGAATATAATTTTATACCGTCACATTCAAACAACATGATATCATTTAGTTTCTTAGCACTAAAATTATCATTATTCAATAACGGTAATAATTTAATTGTTGATGGGTATATCAAAGCTTCAAAATTAAATTCATTTGTATTTACCCAAGTAGCTTTAAATCCGTCAAGAGTTACACAACCGATTTTACCGAAATAATAATTAGTTCTGGGATAATCTTCAATCGCTAAATCAACTGATTGCTTAGTTATTGCGCTTTCTGCTGATTTAGCTGCCTGTATTAACAATGACACATCGCCATAAAATGTATCTGCATCTGAGCAAGTACACTCATTCACTGTCTTAATCATTGGCAATACAGGGAATTGGATTGGTTTACCTGAAGAATCTAATGGCAATGATAATTTGTAATCACCGTTACCAGTAATTAAGATTTCATTACCTGAATCAGATACGCCAATTTCAGTGTCCTTTGATGAAAATTTAGATATAAGTTTAATAAATGGCTCAGCTAAAACGGCCACATTAATACTATCAATAGAATCTGAAGTATCAATTGAATATGTGTACTTCATAGCATTTATTTCATCAGTAGTTAAAAATACAACTGAATTTTCTTCAGTATAAATATGCATAAGTTGAGTAATAGGTACATTCTTATCGTTACCCAAACATTTACTCATCTTACTCAATATTTCTTTAAGAGTTATTGTATCAAGTTTAATCATCGTAAATATCCTTTCTGTTTAATTTTTAATTATTTACCTGATGAATTTTCTCTTGATGCGCCGCGAGAACCATTAAATTGTTCTAACTTATCATTGTATTCTTCAGCGCTTAAAAAATTTACACCGTAACAAGATGTAAACAATAAAGAAGCAGGTCGTTCGCCGCGTTCAATTATAATATCTTGGTCCGTGGTATTTATAAGATATGCACCGATACTACCTCTGTAGTTATAATCTACAAGAGCATCAGACACTATAAGACCACGTTTAAATGTGCCTGAACGATTATGCAAATAGCAGGTTACACCTTCAGGAAGAATAACTCCAAAACCCAAATCAACACGGGTTGCTTCATTTGCGTGAGCTGGAATAGTTACTGTCTCAGCCGCATAACAATCAAATCCGCAATCACCTATACGTTTTCTCTCAGGTTTTTTATACATATTATCGAATTCAATAATCTGTACATCAACATTATACATAGTTATAAGTCTCCTTTCATTAAATTTGTATAATTAATTATGTCAATGAAGAAATGATTTCATAGATATCATACTTGTAAAAAGCATCTTCAGGCTTTATGCTATTATTTTCTACGTCTGTCATTATATCATTGAACAAATTAAATAATCGTTTATGATTTATATTTACAACGGTCTCATCAAATTTAGAATTTTTAGCAATAGCTGTAACTTTATCAATATGACGATCATATGCGTGAAGTGAAAATGCCATATGAGTATATGAGCCATAACCAACATTTAGTCTATCAGCAATATATTTTTGCAATAAAATAAAATATGTAGCGTCATATACTACGCCCGTGTAAATATCATTGGAGCGTAATAATGCTGAACAATTCAATTTACCATTACGAATTTGATAATTAAGACATATAGTACACATCTCATCTTTTGTTTCAATTACCTTTTCATTTGGTACGTTTATGTTCATTACTGCACGACGTGAATTAGGATCGACTTTAAGTAATTCAATCATTTTCTCAATTTGATTGAAGCCGTGCTTCTTCTGCAATATATAGCCGTAAGCTGAATTATTTGTTACGCCGTCGTCTGTAAGTTTAGTCCAAAGTGACGCATACTTTCCGATAAATGCTGTATCATTACGCCCAGTTAAATACCATAATAATTCAGCAGCCATATAATTTAAACTTAAATTTCTTACATTTATAACACATTGAGAAATATCATCAACTGTTATAACATAATTACTTAACTCGATAGTGTTATTAACTATCTTACCATGCGTAACTAAATCCTTACACATAGTTATATACATTTCATTTATATTGTTTACAGTATTACGATGTATCATTTTAATTTATCACCAATCATATTATTTTATTTAGCCAACTGTTCAAAGCATCATTCATAAATTTGCCTGAACGCATATCTTCACCAATTAATTCTTTACATTCTTTTTTTATTTTAGCTTTAAGTTCTGGATTATGTCTAAGTTCATCTAATTTAGAGTGTAATTCTTCTGGACTATTAATTCTTAAGTAATCCGGAATAGGGACATTTTTCTGAGTGTCATACGCTGGATGGAAAAATGGAATTAAATCATTATTTATACACTCTATGTATTTAGAAGTAGCCCAATCATAATCAATCGGAATTATGAAAGTGAATTCACTCTGTTTTAATACTTCATAAAGTTTATCAAGCGGTAAACTACCCTTAAATCGTTTATCATCAAACACAGATTCATCGTCATATCGACCATAAATCGCGACGTCTAAATCACCGATATATTTTTTAATTTCAGCGAGTCTATCTAACTTGCAATATTTACTTTGATTAGCAACTATTACAAAATCTGAATGACTATCACCACTGTCAGGCTTAACCGATTTAGAGTATGACATACTAAACAACGATTTTTTCTCAGGTTTCTTTTTAAATATACTATCTATAGACATTATAGTCTCTGTAGCTGCATAAACCAGAGGTACTTCTTTTTCAATCATGGGTAAATCTGCTCGTATGTTTAATTTATCTGAGTCAAATCCATCCATGTATTTAAATGTACATGTAGAATTTATCTGTGATAAATTATATTTTGGTATGTTTATTAAATCATGAGTTGATAAATTTGTATAACGGGGATCGCATGTAATTAACAGCCAAGGTATATTAGTTTTATTCAAGGTATAAATTACGTTCGCTGAATAATTAACTTGCATCACTAGAGGTTTGTTTGTTTCACCGTTCTCGTACTGCACTGAACTCGGTATATTATGTCTTGAAGCTGTACCACCAAAAATAATACCTGCGTCAAGTTTTATATTATTTTTAATCAGATACTCATAAGGTGATTTATAATCGCCTGGAGTCATACAATCAAATACGTTATTATTTTTATTAATCTTAGATTTAACATCATCTGGAAGACGACTAAAGTTACTAGCACCAATGATATAATAATTATTTTGAGGATTTAATTCAAATAACTTGTTATATAACAATGGTGGTTCATGAT
This sequence comes from Candidatus Limenecus sp., assembly GCA_045531805.1. Lineage (GTDB taxonomy): Bacteria > Cyanobacteriota > Vampirovibrionia > Gastranaerophilales > Gastranaerophilaceae > Limenecus. The sequence continues at coordinate 8,079 of JAZSES010000138.1, forward strand.
TACCGCCGTCATTTGTACCGCCAGTTAAGCCAATATCAAATTTTATGGTTTGACCAAATTTTGCAATTGCAATATTCATAACTAAAATTATTATCCTTTCTTGTCTTTTGTGTTAGCATTAACAATTCGGGTTCTTAATTCAGTTGAAGAAAAACCATGATCACGATTATTGTAAAACAATTTAATACCAGCACTAATACAGTATTCTTTACCTGTAAAATCTCGGTCAATATAATCTGAACCAACAAATCTAATATCTGGTTTAAGTGTTTTAAGACTTAATAATAAATCGGCTTCATCCTCAAGAGGTATTACTTGGTCAACAGCGCGATGAGCCCATACTTGATAAAATCGTTCAAACACTGACTGAACTGGTTTATTTTTAAACGGTCTATCTTTAGTTGGGTCACATACGACCCCGCAATAAAGATAATCACAGTGTTTCTTGCATTCATCTAGCATAGCCATATGACCGGGATGTAATAAATCTCCAACTACGGAAGTGTAACCGATTATAGGTTTACGTCCATTAATCTCGTTCATCATAATTATTTTGACAACTCCTTAATTACAAGATTTATAATTTTATTCTCTACAAAATTTAATTTATTAGGTGCGTTCTTTTTAATAAATGGCAATATACGAATCCATCGTGATATCTCTAACACTTTAATTAAAGGTAGTAGATTCTGTGGAAGTAAAGAATCGAAATAGTCAATATATTTTGATAAATCATATTCAGTATAACCAAACTCTTTATCATAACCGTTGAGTGAATATCTTATTTTGGCAATATCAGCAATCCAAGTGCTAAAAGTCGGTTTTGGATTTGAATCAATTAAATAAATATTTTGATCCTTAACTATTATATTATTTAACGTTAAATCACCGTGAGAAAATGAGGATGTCGTCTTTATAAGATTAGTATTAATAGTTAAATATTTGATTACTTCTTCAATATACGGTTTTAAATGATTAGATGTACAACAATCCAATAAATAATTGCAATAACCATCTACGTCAACTTCATTTTTACCCTTATCAATCGTAGAAAAATACTTGCACATGTTTACTACTTTATTTAATAATTGCTCATCAACAACATCAGAACCGACAGTGCCTTTAATGTATTCCATTATTGTTGTATCAACTGTAAATGAATACACCTTAGGTATTTTAAAATATTTACCATCAATGTGATTTTGTTCAACATATTTATACCAATCATATTGTTCTTTAGCATTTGATGCTCGCTTAATTATTTTATCTCCTAAACGTTGGATGTCAGAACCGGATGTACCATAAAAGCTTTCAATGGGTGCTATAATAAAATCACTTACATTCATAGCTTTATCGTCTACATATAAATCAGCTAGAGGCTTACCAAATATTAATTCATCATAAGGTACATCATGCTTAGATAACCAAGTTTCAAGAACATCCTTATTACGTTCTAATATTAACTTCATATCACCTTTGCATGATGCAACGCCACGAGATGTGTATAAACGTATTGTCCAACCCATTGATTTCATCTGTTTAATTTTATCAATTACATCTTGAACTGGCTCAGAGTTTGGATAATCTCTATTTTTAGTGGTACATATAGTATCATCAATGTCAAATACAGCTACTGGCAAAATATCACCTCAACTTAATTTAAAATAATCGTTTTCTTTTCTTTGAAAATTTATCTGCAATATTATATTTAGATATAAGTATAGATTCATCAAAAATAGTTGATGTCATATAAGTACCATTTTGATTTTTCTGATAAACAAAATTAATATTTTCAAATATAGGTAACTTACTCTCAATCGCTAAATGCATTTGCTCAACTACATATTTTATAAAATTAACCGGTACACCTTGTGCAATACACTGTATTGGTGAAATTTGACAACCATCTTTTTCAGTATAAAATTTAAATGAATCGGGATAACCCATAAATCTAGCGTATTCACGAATGTTTAAATCTCGATTATATATTGGGTGTATCAATAATGATGCACTAGTTAAACTTGGTGCAGTATGATTTTCGTCGAGACGTTTAGGAAATTTATCCCAATAACCCTTACCTTCAGATAATTTTTCCCTAAAATGCTTAAGTCTAACTCGTTGCCAATCCAATGGAAGTTCATCATCATATTGCGGATTTTCAACTAACATTCCCATAACAGTCTGTAAAGGTTTAACTTTATCATAATATGGCTTTAACGTTTCAGCATAATGATCAATGTAGTCCTCAGTATTCTCTATTTGTTTTGCAAATTTATCATCATAGAGGTCGCCTATAGCATCTTTAACAGTAGTCATAGGTTGCTTATCTGGATTATATAACGGTGCACCTTTATAAATATCTTTACGATAACCTGTAATAATGGTACGAGGACGAATCATTGGCACGTTATGATTACCAGCGTTATCATTCATTATGTTAATGTAATAATCAGAGCTAAGCAACTCAGTTATATCTTTTAATATAGGAAAGCCAGTCGTAACTAAGGTTGGTGCATTTTCCATTAAAAATCGTTTAGGTTTTATTTTATGTATATTATTTATTACATCATAAAAATATTGATTTACACTGTTGTTCGCTGATGCATTAATATTTATTCTAGATAAACCAGAACAAGGATTATTTGCGAAAAATAAATCGTATTCGTTCTCTTTAGATAATTTATCAATATAGCCTTCAGATTTCCACTCTGAAGGCAAAACTATATTGATATTGGGATAATTTTTATTAAAGTGATATGCATTATTACTAATAATATCATCAGATATTTCAAGAATTCTATCTATTTGATAACCACTTTGCATAATTCCGAGTGTTTGACTACCGCCAAATATATATATTGACCTAAAGCAATGGGTTGCTTTAAGTTTGTATTATTTTTATTCAATTTAAATACTCTCCTTATCATCATAATTACAATTGCAATGGTCTTTATAAATATGTCCGCAAGGTAATTTTTTATTCCAAGCAACTCGACCCTTTTTAAGTCGGCCTAACTGAAAATTATCAACCGGTGTTTTAGATTGTATCTCAATTACACCATTATTATACCATTTATAACCTTTTATAGAATTAGATATTTTTATCTTAGCTGATTCGCTAATAATGCGACCCTTCATACTCTCGGACTGTTTTCTTCGCCATTCATCAGAATGCTTGACTTGTTTCAAGGAATTAGATCTTTTTTGTCTAGTTTCCGGCCTATTTTGGGCCTCTTTCATTTTGGCTCTCTGGGCATCAGTACGCTTTTTACCAGTATTTTTCTTCGCCACCTTAGCAACAACTTCAGCCGGTAATTTACGCCCTTTTAATTTTTCTGATATTTTAAGTTTGCGTTCCTCAGGTAGAGGTACGCCGAATGAAGCGGATAACGGTCCTTTCTTACCATACTGTGGATTATTTTCACCTAAGTGTATTTCACGTAAATGTTGCTTAACTGACTCAGGCATTCTAAAACCTGAACAACCATTACCGCCCATGTGTAAATTATAAAACATAGGATCATTTACAGCATCATATTTAGCTATCCAATATATTTCACGTGCATTCAAATCATCCTGATTTGTATTAATTATTTCTAATAATTCTACTGAGAAATTTTTACGTCCATACTTTTTAATTGATCTAAATAATAATGTACCAGAACCTAAATAGCCTTCTCCTAAAAATTTATCGGACTTCTTTTGACCAATGTAGCGTTTCCCATTAATCAAATTTGTAGTTAAATAAATATAACCATACATTTTATATACCTCGCAAAAATATAAAAGCCAATCATGCAATTTTATATATGTCTGGCCCACAAATATAAAACGCACAATTAGCTTTTAAACAAAAATATTTAAATTATAAATTCAAATTTATGGGCCAGATAAATTTAATTTATATAATATATTGTACGTTTTCACGAGATATTAGTCAATTTGATTATGTCATGTATGAAAATATATACATCCCAATCGCTTTCAATTTCAAAAATCTCCTCTTAAATTCGTGAATCTATAAATGATTTAACCTTATCATATAGTTCATCATATGCGTTTTCCTTATTTATATCACAATAAATAAAGTTATCATACTTATTAAAGTAATCCTCAAAAATATAAGCAAATTCTTTAAATAGTTTAACTTGAGGACACATTTCCTTAAAATAATTAAATTCTTTACGTTCAGTGAGTCGTTTTATTAAAATATCTACATCTGATGTATTCATTACGATATACAAACTATTAGTATCAATTATTTGTTTAAATAATTTGTCCATTTCAGATATGGTTAATTTAGGTTCACGACCGTAAATTTTAGGATATACGTATTCGCCACCCATAAATCTGTCATAAAACATCGATGTGCTGTTATTTAATAAGTCAGAATGATAGTCGAAATCATTTTTTGCTGAAGCATCGCTGTGAACAGAGTCAAAATTATATAATTTTTTAATTAAATCTCCTAAGGTAGACTTACCGATTGCGTCTGGTCCATCAACGATTATATGTCCTAATTTCTTATTCATAAAAATATTCCTCCTGAATTGTTATTTAGATAGTTTTTCAACTGTAGGCCAGTCAACGTCAAACAAATTTAATATATCTGTATCTGATGTAGGGTCAATTATAAATTGTTTTAATTCAACGCCGGCAGCATCAAACATTTGCTTTGATTGATTAAATTTTAAGTAATCTTTACAGTCAGGTTGTGACAGATAAACTACTTTAACAATGCCTGACTGTATTATTGCTTTTGTGCATTCGTTACATGGAAATAATTTTGTATATAAAGTTGAGCCGCGTAAGTCATTTGCACCTGAATTTAGTATCGCATTTAATTCAGCATGTACTACGTAATCATATTTAGGTCCAAAATCATTTGTAGGAATGCGTGACCAGTTAAATTTATCGTCATCGCAATTTCGAGGAAGTCCATTATAACCGGTGGATAATATTATTTTATTTGGTGATACAATACACGCACCTACTTGGCTGTGAGGATCTTTACTTCGCTTTGCCGATAAACAAGCGATCGCCATAAAATATTCGTCCCACGATATATAATTATTTCGCTTCATAAACAATCTCCTTAAATGTAAAAGCTGTCAATAAGATAGCATTCAGTGCAAGTAAATACTAAAATCCCATTAACAGCGAATTACTTATTAAATTTTTGTAAACCTTGCACATTTACATGATATATTATATGTTGAATAAATCAATAATCTATCCTACAATAATATATTTAGTCATTTAGCAGATTTACTCCGTTAACAACATCATCATACCAATGTACTACGCAAGATACATCGGTTGAAAATGGTATGTCCATTTTATCTTCAACTGCATGTGACATTACGTATCCAAATCGCTTAGCAGCCGCATGTCTATTTTCATATGGGCATTCACCAATAAGTTCGTCGTGTACCTGTAACAACATTCTAAAGCCAAGACGTTTAAGTTCCTCATCATTAGCGAGTTTAACCATAGCTATTTTAACCATATCAGCGGCAGAGCCTTGAATACGTGCATTAACCGTTTGTCTAGTTGCTCTTGAAATGAATAAATTATTATTTCTAATAACTATACCTTGAGCCCTAGCACCGTCAATTAAAGTTTCTCGTTCTTTACGACTTCTAACATTTGATAATGCTTGACCATAATATTGCATATCCTGAGGAGATACTTCTTCAATGCCAGTTCTAGCAATGCGCTCTTTAGTGTAATATATGCTATATTCAGGTAGCTGCATATCAGGTAGTCTACGACGTCGTCCCCATGCAGTAGTCACATACCCTTTTTCACGAGCCATACGTTCACTGTCTTCTTTTAATTGCCTTAAACCTGTAAATATATTTAATACTTCATCATATATTTTCTGAGCTTCCTGTGGGGAACATTTAAGCTGACCTGCGAGTGAATTTATACCGCGCCCATAGCATATGCCCAAAACTATAATTTTGGCCTGTGAACGTCTTTCTTTGCCTTCTTTATTAAATTTATCGGTCTTATTTCCATTTTCATCAAAATAGAATTCACAGCATTCTTCATATGTCTTATTAAATGCGATTGCAGCTATAGAACTATAAATATCTTTACCAGTTTTAGCCGCAGATATAAGACCCTCGTCATGACTCATAAATGCGGTCATTTTTGGTTCTTGCTGACTATAGTCAGAACCAATTAATACATAACCCGGAGAAGCCTTAAACATACGTCTTACATCTTGAGCGTGAGATGGAATATTTTGCATATTAGGGTCTTTACTTGATAGACGACCAGTATCTGTGCCATTTTGCAGAAATCTACAATGAATTTTCCCGTCAGATTTCATAACAGTTGGTAGTTTTAATATAAATGAATTAATTATAGTAAATACTCCACGATAATCTTTTATCGCATCTATTACTGGATGCGATTCAAAACCATCGAGTATTTTTTTACCAGTTCCTCTCGGTTGTTTTGGGTCATTTGATTTTAATCCAAGTATATCATAAAATAAATGAGCCAACTGAGTAGGACTTGATATATCAATTTGTTCTTTTATGCCATAGTCAATTAATGCTTGCTTATAGCGTTGCTCGGCATCATTCAAAGTTGGTAAATATTTAGCTTTAAGTTCTTCAACAACATTTAAGTCTAAACAAATACCGGCATCTTCCATGTCAGCTATAACTGAAGCACATGGCATTTCTATATCCCAAAACACAGATGCAACATCTTGTAGTTCTTTTGCTTGACAAATTGGATCATTAACGTCTAAATAATGATATTGAAATTCAAATAATTCCCAAGTTACTTCAGCGTCTTTAGCTGCATAAAGATAGCCTACAGACATCGGTACTAAATTAAATGGTACATCATGGAATAATGCAGCAAAAGTAAATTCATCTTCCTGATTATGTAGTATATATTTTTTATGTAAATCTTTTAATTTATTACTAAATTCATTTTCATTAAGTATTCTTGCAGCAATAGCAGCATCAAACCAACACGTCAAATATACGCCAATTGAATGTCTTAATACTCTGACGTCAAATGCAGAGTTAAACATTATAACTTTAGTTTCATGTTGATTAAATCTATCTAACTGATTTTTAATAAATTCTTTTGTAGGTTGACCTGGTACAATTTCATTTGTTATATAATCTCTGTGAGATATTGGTATATATGCAGCCTTTAATCCGGGAGCATATAATGATATACCCACTATGTCATCATCGATAGGATCAAGTCCAGTTGTCTCAGTATCTATCGCAACATAACCGTAATCTATTAATTTATCAATATAATGAGTGATTTCAATCTCATTGGTTAACAATAAATAATTATCTTTTTTATGACCTAAATATCTATTAACATTATCAATGATTGCATGTATAGATTGAATTAAACCAGAACCAGTTTTTATTCTTTTTTGCTGAGTATCTTCAATTTCTTTTGCTTTTTCAATTTTATTTAATATATCATTCGGGTCTACAGCATTACGCTTCATTGCGATATTAAGTAAATTCGCCATTTGTTCCTCCTTAACATATTAAAATAAACTCTCGAATCAATACTATAATATGTCATCGAGAGTTTAATCTATACGTGTGATTTTTTAATTATTATAATACATTTATGATAGTAAACGGCTCAATGTAAACTTAATAAACTAGTTAATTAAAACGGTACGTCATTTACACCTGTGACAGGTCCAACCATTGGATTTGATTGGTCGGCATTATTAGCAGTTTGCGCTTGAACTGCAGTGTTATTATTAACTCCAGCTGGTGGAGCCGGCGGAGTAACAGGTCGTCTAACAGGAGCATTTACTGGGTTCTGTTGAACGGCTTGAGGATTATATGCACCTGGTGTATTTTGAGGTGGAACCATCGGTTGTGTTGCTGCAGGTACATTTGCCGTAGTAGGTTGAACTGCACTTGGCGGTGTAAACTGATTTGTCGGTTGAACATTTGTATTCGGATTAGAATACATATTAGGAGCCGGCGCAGTAGCCTGTCCGTATGGAGGAACTTGAGGTTGATAACCTCCAAACTGTTGCACTGGTTGTTGATATCCGTTATATGGATTATTCATAGGCTGTTGATATTGCTGACCAAACTGCTGCATTGGTTGATTAAATCCGCCACGATTTGCAGGAATATTTCCTTGAAGTGATTCAAGATTGTGTGCATATGTCTGCATTTGATTAAAATCGTAAACATCCATATACGAACTTGGTTCAGGTAAAGAAATATTCAATTGACTTAATATAGTTTCAACTGTAGTACCATCATTCATAGCCATAGGCTGGAATAAATAATCAGTTTTAGGGTCTCTTGGCGCACCAATTCTCGTAATTTCTATAACAGTTCCGCTGAGCGGATTATTACGCATCATCAATCCTTGAATCTTTGCGAGGAAATTTTTAGAACGAGTCCAGATTTTAATTTTGTTATCTGATAAATCGAGAACTGGGATGTACATTAACACTTTTTGCTGATAACCAGCTTTACATAGCGGGCAGCTATCAATACTTTCACCGCGCGAGTTTAAGCATGATATTGTTCTATTACGATTATTTACATTAACCTCATGAACTACATCAAAATAAACATCATCAATAGTATTATACAAAATACGTACTTGCTTAGTTTGACGATCCCCTTTAATACCAAACCATTCACAACGATTTGCATTACTGGATGGATACACTAATTCTACATCATTTACTGAAAGTCTTCCGTTTGACATTTTTCATATCTCCTTATTATTTAAATGTTTAAATGTTTGACGCCGTAATGAATACTTCGGGTAAAGAAACAAATTCTTGGTATGATAAATCGTTAATATCTTTTCCTTCTGGTATAATAAATTTTGTTAATATTTTTAAATTTTTTAACGTGTCATAAATTTTACGGGTTCCTTTACGACCTGCGTCATCCGGGTCAAGTGCTAAAATAAATTTTCTATGGGGTAATTTTAATAAATCTTGTAACTGTTTACTTGAGCCTGTTCCATTTAATGCTATTGCTGGTCTACCCCAAGACCAACATGTTAAAGCATTTATCATACTTTCACAAATTATTACTTCATTAATATCACCCGCATATTTTTTAAGTTGATATAAACCATATAATGGTTTAACTGTAGCGTTTGGATAGTTAAAATATTTAGT
>JAZSES010000068.1:0-4291 GCA_045531805.1 Candidatus Limenecus sp.
AGGCTGCATACCTTCAGTACGAATTTCTGCTAACAAACTGTTCATCTTATTGATAAAATCAATAATACTATCAATTACCATATCTTGAACAGAATAAATAGTCGATATAGTCAACTGGCCATCAGAATCATCAGGGTCTAATTCACTGAAAAACTTCGACAAGAAATCACTTTCTTTATCCAAAAAATTAGCAGCATTGATAAAATCAAAAATACTCTTAGGTGTATCTAATTTGAAGATATGACTATAATCATAAAAAATCTTACACACAGTCTCATATGAGAACGGTAAAGCTCTCTGTGATGTAATTTTACCACCTGATACAACTGTCGTAATTGTATTTACATCATTGATATGTATTACGACATAATTCTTGGATTCCATATGAAATTCTTTATTGATATACTGATACAAAGAATTACCAGCATACTCAATATTCTGAATACTTAATCTTGCAACCGTTGCGATTTTATTAAGTGATTCTATAACTGTCTTAGCACAAATGTATGCCATACAGTCATACACCAAAATACCCTTTTCTTTCTTCTGTTTCTTTGTAGGCACACTGGCAGAAGCAGAAGAACCAGATTTATCATCATCACTTGCTTCTGTTTTATCAGAGTCCTCAATATAAACATAATCAGTATGTTTCTGAGCTTCTATTAACTCTTGCTCTGTCTGAATATGAGAACCAATCACAGAATAAGTAATAAAATAATCATCAAGTGATATAGGAAATACATTGTCTTGTACAACCTTAGTTGACAAAAGAGACAAGAATTCCTTATCATTCTTCTGCTTTGGTACAGATACTTTACGACCAATAATATTACCTGAATTGATTGAAAAGATTACGTTTTTTGTACGTATCTTATGGTCCTGAAGTGCTTTTTTGATACGATAACCAATATTATCGACCTCAAAAATCTCAGTCTCAGACATAATCTTTGTATTAAAATCAATCGTAAATTCTTCAAGTATCTGAACATTGGATTTTCTCACGTTCAAATGAGAAATCTCGATAAAACTTTCGCTCATTCGAATGGAAACCACTCTGCTCATTATGATTGCCTCCTTTAACCTTTCTACTTAAAAATAACCGTAAGCTCAATATACACCCTCCTTCTCAAAAGAAAGAGGGTGTCCTTTATTTTTCGCTTATATACTCTCTAACTACTGAGTATCCATAGGATTACCCATATTTTGCTGAGGAATCTGATGTCTCTGTGGCTGCATCTGTGGAGCCTGAGGTCTTACCTGTGGTCTATTCTGTGGCTGTCCCTGCTTCTTTGCAATCTCAGAAAACGCTGCTAATGAACCTGACATACTAGCAATCTCTGTTGGAACAACAATTGTTGCTGCTTGTCCGTTAGCCATTTCTGCGGCTGCTTTAAACTGCTCTAACTGCAAATATGCAGCAGATGGAGATGCTTCGTTAATCAAACGAATACCTTCAGCTCTAGCCTGCTGAATAGCCAACATAGCCTGAGCTTCACCTTCTGCTTCACGAATACGCTGTTCCTTAATAGCATCAGCTCTAAGAATCGCAGCTTCCTTTTCACCTTCTGCTAATGTGATAGCTGACATCTTCTGACCTTCTGCCAAAAGAATCTGCTCTCTCTTTTCACGTTCAGCTTTCATCTGTTTTTCCATTGCATCCTGAATAGAACGAGGTGGCTGAATATTCTTAACTTCAACTCTGCTAACTTTTACACCCCACTTATCAGTAGCTTCATCAAGCACAGATGTAATTTCCTTATTGATGTCATCTCTGGATGTTAAAGTATCTTCCAATGTCATAGAACCTATGATATTACGAAGTGTCGTGGCAGCTAAATTCTCAATAGCAGCAATAGGTCTTTCCACGCCATATGTAAATAACTTTGAATCAAATACCTGGAAGAATACTACAGAGTCTACCATCATAGTTACGTTATCTTTTGTGATTACAGGCTGTGGCTCAAAATCGGCTACCTGCTCTTTCAAAGATACTTTCTTACGAACAGTCATAATGAACGGTATCTTTAGATGTAAACCATCACTCCAAGTGCTGCTGTAAGAACCAAGGGTTTCAATAACCCACTGTGAGGATTGTGGTACAATGCAAATACACTTGATAAGCAATACCACAATGATAACAATACCAATTACAATTCCTGTCATGTTACTAATCTCCTTTTAATATGATTTTTTGTTTATATACGATGAACTCAACACATTTTTGAGCTCAACCTATAGCAATTGTAGCACATACTCCTCAAAAATGAAAGAGATTTTTGAAATAAAGTGCAAAAAAATGAGCGTCCACCTAACGATGGACGCCCTATTGGGGTTTCACTTTGCGGTTTCACTCTTTATCAATATCAACTTGCCTTAACAAGTTAATTGACATGCACTCTCGGTTTCACTCTTTATCCAATCTGCATCAACTTACGCCAATGGATTGGACGACCTCGGAATCATGTTCAAAGTCTCATGCATCATCTACTTTCGCAGATAAGCTAGAAACAACACGCTTCTTACCCCCACTCTCCAAAGAGAGAAAGTTAAGCACTATCGGCATCAGTCCGAATCACAACCCTAACGAGCATTCCTCGAAATACAATCAGGTCACCGTCCCACCAAACGAGCTGAAAAACTAGATAACAACTAACGTAAACATAAATGTTCAGAACAATGTGCTCTGTTAAGTCTCAACACCAACCTACTAACGCAAGTTGTGTGAAACAAGTTACCGCAGCTTTCGCTGCAAACGTTGTCACTGTCATCCTAGACCTCATCGGCTGTCCGTCTGCGCTGATTCAAACACCGATATAGGAACCAAAGAAACGTAATTCTAAAACCGATTCGCTGACCCCTGACGTATACGAGCTAAAAGCCCCGCGGTTCAAACCGCTTTCCGCCAGTCCGCAGGGAACAGGTCCCTTGAACTAATTACACTATAAATCATAAAACCAATTTTGTCAACCCTCAATTTTTAACATCCACAATTTTTTTTAATTTTCTTCATCTTCTTCGATTATATCATCGTCAGATGCTATTCCATTTACTCGTATCAAGCCTGCATATTTCTCTTTAAGATTATCAGGTGTACAAATCTTAGCAGGGTCATTACCCTTGTAATACTTTGCTCTCCACTCTGTTAAACTATAAGTCATAATCAAAAGCTCAGGTTGAGACATATTTGTCTTAGTAACTCGATTACGATGTGATACACCTTTACAGAACCATTCTCTATCTGATTTGATTACATTGACCAAATCATCTTGAAATGTACTTCGATTCATAATGGTACCTGAAGGTGAATTGAGTTTAAACCAACTCTTATACAAATCGTATAAAAATGGGAATGGTAATAAGTCCCATGTAAACTCCTCATGTAAATCGTCCCAAAATGCTCTTACGGGGTCATTATAACCCTTATAATCATCTAATGCAGCCTTACAACAAGCAGGCTCAGAAAGCTGATAATAATTCATATTTAAAACTCTATGAAGTATATACTCTAACACTTCCTGCCTATGTAAATAATCATTCTTAATATACGGTCTTTCAATACCTGTAAAACATTTGGTCATAGGTATGAACAACTGTCTACGATAAAATGAATCTGATTTATCTTTGATACGAGGTTTTTCATTCAAACACTGTACCATAAATCCTTTAAACTGAAAACTAATTGCTGGTTTGAATTTCCTGTTGATTGTCACAACATCATTCGTTATAATAGCTTTCAGATTACCAGCCTTGTCAATAAACGTTCCTACGTCATTCTCATCTACAATGATTGCTTGGGAACGTATTAACGGTTCCAATGCAAAATCTTTACTAAAATCTGATAACGGTATTGATGTACACGTTCCATCACCACATAACTGTCGCATCATTTCACATAATGTACCTTTACCATTATTACCTGTATCTGAAATCATCCATGCTGATTTATTCCATCTTACATTAGGTCTTATAATAGCCCCTATAATCTCCCATAAAAGATTTACAACCTCAGGGTTGTCCGACAAATCATTCATCCAAGATTCAGGGTCCCATTTCAGACCATCAGGCATTGTAATTACAGGTAATGTCACATTTGGATTATATGCTACTTGAGATTTTGTAAGAAAAACATATTTGGAATCGAATTCATATAATTCTTTTGTCTCAAAATTAAAAATGCCATTAGCAACAGCAACTAGATTCGGGTCTTCACACCTGAATACCCTATTTTTAGAAGCCTTATCCTTTAATCGCAACAATAATTCTTTACTCTCTCGCTCTGTTATATTGAAAT
>JAZSES010000234.1:0-2500 GCA_045531805.1 Candidatus Limenecus sp.
TATATATCAACATTAACCGTTCTTTATCATTCAAAACATCTTCTGCCGTAGCATAACCATCACAAGAAGCATTCAAAATTACTTCAAGATTTTCGTTTACTTTATCTCTGATAACAATATAAGGTATAACATTACTACTAAATGAATGTATATCATCAAATAACACTTGAACAATAGAATTACAAAAATAACAACTCGCATTACGATTAGGCTGTACAACAATATGTGAAAGATAATCCAATATTTCATTCATTGATGTTAAACCTAAATTCTTATAATGTAATAATTCTTCATAATTAAAACTCAAGATAGACTTCAATGAACCTACATTATAATGAGCTAATGCATTCTTTATCCTATTTGATAACATTGTATCATTAACCTTAATATCAGAAACTAATCCTGTTTCTATCGAAAACATTATAGAATCTACATCTTCTAAATTAAGGTCTAAAATATCAGCTATCGTATGATTACGCTTCAAAACCTGAATTTCATTATAATCATCACGATAACGCTGAGGATTATCTTTTTCATTTTCATACTTAATTAACGCACTCTTTAAATCAATCAAACTATTACCGCCAAAATTACGAATCCTCAATAAATCTTCTTCGTTTGCTGCTAATATAGCTTCAATAGTATTAAAACCTGCTCGTTTCAACGCATGGTAAGTTCTATTCCGTATATCCAAATATTCAATAGTAACTGGATTACAACTCATATGCTATCTCCTCTTCCTTAATAATCACTCAGAGTATCATCATTCGTAAAACCACATTCCGAAAAATATGAAGTCAATGCCGATTGTTTTGCATATATTCCATACAAATGCATAGGTGCATTTAACTGATAATAAGCTTGCAAATCACATTTCCTATGATATTCATATTCATTATATTCATTTGCTGATTTAACTCTACCTTTCTCACGTTCCAAACCTTCAGCTATACGCTTTATATTGAAACACAAATGAAATATAAAATCAGTAATTTTTACATACCACTTTTTACTACTTTTCAATGAATTAAACGCATTATTCACACGTTTCTTCCATGTAAGGTCCTCAAATTGTTTCCAAAATGCATCCAATTTAACAACCTCTAATTCGTATTCGGCTTGCATAATATCAATATAACTATCAATAGATTTTTTACAAGCCTTAAACCGTCTATCATCTAATGTCACCTTAAATACCAAGTCATCGGCTTGAAATTCCTTAAATTCGCCGTATTTTAATGCTGGTTGGTAAACATATAAGGTATAGCCAGAAAACTTCAAAATAGAGCCTTTAAATGCGTTCAAGGTATACAAATGGTCAACCAAATATACCATAATATCTTTATCTTCAAATTTCACATGACGCAAGAAATTGGAGCCACTCACCTCTTGACTAAATTCTTCAGTCAAAATAAGTGAGGGCTCTTTTATACACTTTTCAAAAACATCTAACTTACGCCTGGCTTCAGCCAATTCAATACTCATAATAATTACCTCTGAAATGGGTCATATGATTTCAACGTATCAGGTAAACGGTCTTCTAACTCTTTAATACAATTCAAATACTCATTTCGATTCACACTATCTTTTAAATAATTTTGTGCTCTTACTATTAAACAAATCTCAGATAACACAAAATCTAAAAATTCCCGTGTGAATACGACAGTGTAAGATTTCATATGATGAAAACCTTGACCATAATACATAAGACCATCCAACTCAAACTCATTAAATACACCTGCAGGATTTTTCTCAGAATACGGCTGCGTTATCACATAATAAGTACCATCTGATGATACGCAACAGGACACATGGTCAAACAACTCCATAAAATCCTGTGGCAATACTCTTTTATAATTACTTGACCGATACAAAAGTTCAACTGGAATAAAATACTGAATATCCAATTTCTTAACCAATTCATCAAACACTTCTTTGTTTGCTGTAGGATGTGAATCAATAGAATATCTATCAAGCCAAAACTCATCTGGTGTCATAATAGGACACATAATTCGTCTAGGTTTCATACCATCTGGTAAATCAGCTGTCTTACCTGTTGATGTCAAACCTATCACAATTGCTCTATGTACATCATCAGCATATGGCTCATCCTTATTACAAATGTAATAATGATTTACAGGTTTCTTACCATCCTTCATCCTACAATGCTCCAATTTTGATAACATAGACGAAAAAATCGCCAACTCATTATCATTCAGATACTTTTTCATGTCATCATATTTAAGCACAACATGAGTTTCACAACCGTTTAACTTAATATCACTCATAATATTAACCCCTTTCTATTCATAAAACTTATAACTACCATCATAAAATATTTTATCTAAAACTGATTTATATTCTTCTGTTGTTTCATATAACGGATGATACAATAATCCTAATTTACGAGCATTTTCTCTACTATTAGACACGACCAAACTAGCATCACATAATCCAACTTTACAATTAGTAAAACAACCGTTTTCATCAACGCCAATCG
>JAZSES010000055.1:0-3550 GCA_045531805.1 Candidatus Limenecus sp.
AACATTGTCTCATAAAGAGTCGATGGAAATAGATATGGCTATTAGTGATGCATTTTGTAGGAAAGCTAAAATTGCAAGACAAAAACAAAGACGTTCTTTATATTTACTAAGAGAACATGTCCTTTCGTTTTTTAATCGTAATAAATAGGTTTTTGTTTTATTTTTTGAAGTTTATTTTGCTAGCAAAAAAAATATTTATAG
This sequence comes from Candidatus Limenecus sp., assembly GCA_045531805.1. Lineage (GTDB taxonomy): Bacteria > Cyanobacteriota > Vampirovibrionia > Gastranaerophilales > Gastranaerophilaceae > Limenecus. Next base: position 202 of record JAZSES010000055.1, read on the forward strand.
GTTTTATGCATAATATAATTTCGTTCAATTAAGGAATCTTTTTATGCAATTATCCCCTGTCCATTTAAGTTTTGAAAGCTTAACTCCAAGAAAGTTATTATCCGAATTTAAGCAAGGTAATCGACCTGAATACAAACACGAAAATGATGATTTAAATAAAGAGTTGGAAACACTTGCTCAAAAATATAAACAAACAATGGATTTACAAGACAAAAGTATGTTGATTGCTCATGAGAAAAAAGTTTTGCTTGATGGATTAAAAAATCCAGAAATGACTTTGGCTAGAAATTACGATGATGTTGTAAAGTTTATTAAGCCTGAGAACAAAGATATTATAGCAGAGGATGCATTAAGGTTGTTTGATGCTACAGGATTGAATCGTTTGATTGGACTTTCTGGTGCTTTTAAAACTACTGGATGTGAAAATGATGTTGAAGTTATAAAACAGGCCTATTTTGAAATTGATGAAAAATCTTTGATAGGTGAGCGTGCCAAAAAGTATCTTATCATAGCGTTGAATAAGCTACAGTTTCAAGAACCGAAATTAAAAAATGTTGTAAATAACACTTTGAACGACATGTTGGATAAAACAACTAATCAGAATTTAATAGATCAAATACATTCTATACTTGAAATTCAGGATGTAAATCTTTTGTTAAATGATTTGCAACTCAATCCTAATCAAGAAAATAATTTAAGATTTTTACTATTTAAAACTAATGCGAACAGTAATAGTGAAATTACATCTCTATTAACAAGTATCTTGAATGATAAAAATGTTTCTCAAGATGTTTACGAGGTTGCTCTTTTGGGGGCTGGCAAATTTAGAAGTGATGATAATTTTTCTATATTGAAATCTGTTGCAATGGATAAAAACATAAAAGATGTTAGAAACAGAGAATTTGCGTTGCAGTCAATTGCTCTTTATATAAAAGAAAAACCTGAAGAAGTTAAAGATATTTTGTCTAAAGTTGAACATGAAAAATCGATTTATGGTTCACTTGCTAAAATTTTGCATGATAAAGTTAATGGAAATTATCATAACCAAAATAACAGAGAGCTTCGATATGCAAAAATGAGCAAGAAACAAATTGAACGTTTTAATAAAAACAAATCAAAGTTTTTGTCAGCGGAAGATTCGTTGAATAAAAAACAACAAAATGCTTGTGACAGGTTTATTTTGCCATTCAGAAAACTTCTTGGACAATTTATCAATGATGATTACAAATACTTAGTTCAAGCTGATTCATATACAAAACAAAATTTGGAGTTTGTTGGGCGTAGATATTTTCAAGAAGATGTTGGGATTTTAAATGTTGGGGATTTTTATGATGTATTTGATGGTATAAATGCGTCGAATTATTCAATGATGAATAAATATAGAGTCTCTCCAGCAAGCCATTCTAATCAAACTGGGCATGAATTGGGTCATGCATTAAATAGAATGTTTGATGAAACAGACATGAAAACAATTGTTCGACTATATAAAAATGCGATAAAAAATGGCAAAGCTTTAGATTATTATGCGGCTGCGAATTATAGAGAATATTTTGCTCAAGGTTGTGAGGCGTTTATTTCTACTTATAAGCCTCATAAATATTTGTTACAAAATAACCCAATTGCACATACGAAGTTTGAACTTCTTAAAAAAGATCCAGAATTGTACAAGTTTATAAAAAAATGTTTTAAAAAGTATCATTAATTAATAAAGGACGAGCAATATATGAGTATTCTAAAAATACAAATTAATCACCACAATGTTTCTTTTAAGGGTTGTCAGTACATCTAAGACTGCTGTAAAATTTTCTTTGTAAACAGAAAAATGCAAAAGAAAATATAATTGGTGTGTTGTATCAAGATACAAAGTTTTTCTTAAATGACATAGTGAAACATAAAAATATAAATCTTTAAAATGATTTTTATCATATTTAAATTGACAAGGAAAGGGTTGTTAGCATGAACATTAATACAGCAAATAATAATATTCAAAATAGAGTTTCTTTTCAAAGAGGTCTTTATTTTACAGAAAATCCCAAAGTCTTATTTGACAAATGTGCAAAGTCAGATTGTTTTGCAAAAAAGTTAGTGGAAACTTCAAAAGATGGTTTTCGCTATATTGAAAACAAGAGTATTCCTAGTAATGTAAAGTCTGCTATTGTTAACGATCCTTTTATAAAAGGCTTGACTGAAAAATTTGATACTTTTGTTTTCGTTCGTAAGCCGTTTAGGTGTTCAGCTTTTGACAATTATTGTTCACATATGAAAATAAAATGGTTTGATTCTGTGAAAAATACTGTTGAAACACGTGATATTGTAGGTGTTAGTGGTGCCTCTAAAAAAATGGCGTTAAATACTATGCTTGATAAATTGAAAATAAAAGAGTTTTTTTAAATAATAGTTGTGCGAAATATAAAAACTCTAAAAATATGAAAATATGTGAGTAATTGCTGGCTGCGTTGAGCGTATTTTCGGACGGACGAAGTCCGGAAAGCGAAGATAACGAGCCGACTGAGCCAAAGGCTCAAAAGGCGAGACTATATGAGCGTAAAGAAAATACAAGAAGTCGGCAGCAATTGCGACACTAGATTAGATAGATAAGTTTAAACTCTTAATTAAGAAAGAATAATTATGCTTAAATCTATTGAGCTAATAAAAACAATACCTAACATAAATCCTAGATATACAACTAAAGAAAGTAGGCAAAATACAGTTGCTATTTTGGGTAGTTCAACGAGTTCAGAAACGATTGAAAGATATCTCAAAGCGAGTTCTGATATTACTCGGCATTTTGTTGAGAATGGATATAATGTAGTTCATGGTTGTGGTACGAAAGGTATTATGGGCGAAGTGTACAACTGTGCCCAAAAATATTCTGTTAAAAATACCTCTGGCAAGCCAATACAAAACTTGGCAATTATTGTTGAGCCTTTGTGGGGGGATGAGAATTTGATTGATTGCATTCCCATTGGCAAAGCTAATAGTGAAGCAGAACGAATTACTAAATTTTCAAAAGTTGCTGATAACTTTGTTATTTTTCCTGGTAGTGCTGGAACTTTGCAAGAAGCAACAACATTAATACAAAATAATCATTATTTAAAAGAGGGTGATGCAAAAAAAGTTATATTGTTTGGTGCTGAATTTTGGGAGGGGCTTGTTTCACAGTATAAAAAACTGTTTGATTTGAAACTTCTTAAAGAAAATCCTATTGGTAAACTTTTTCACATTGCGAATTCTAAAGAAGACTTATTGAAACTAATCATTCGAAAATAATATGGGTTGTTTGTGGTAGGTTAATGATTTTGTAAATTAGCTTAGTGCTTTTTTATGAATATTTCATAAAAATGGTATG
>JAZSES010000275.1:0-8037 GCA_045531805.1 Candidatus Limenecus sp.
GTGGCATTCGTTGACAAATTGTTCTGCCTGCTCTTTAGGAGATAAGCTTGAGTTTTTATCAACAAGTTGTTCGTTTATAGATGCAAAATCAGCAAGTGCATATAAAGAGCCTGCTGTCCCTAAGGCTTTCAACTTTCCAACCGGAGTAATAGGCAGAACATGCAGGGTGTTAACTCCAAGTCCTTTTACTTCATCAAGTCTTTCTATTGCACTAATGAATGTGCCTATTGATTCGCCTTTTTCGGTTTCAATTAAATCATTTTTGTTTTTATCATTTGCATTAAAACTTCTAATATTTATGGCAAGAATAATGGCTTCGTTGTTCAAAAATTTAGATCTTGTATTGTTAACCCAAGTACCGTCGTATAGAATTGCATTTGCCGGTAGTGTAGCTGCAAACAAAGACAAAATGACAGCTAGTTTGGTAAAATGTTTTTTCATTGACGAAACTCCTCATAAACAATTTTTCTGATTATACAAAACTCATATAGTGTTTGCAACTAGACATAAAATGAGTTATACTTAATAAGTATCATTATTATTGGAGGCTATACATGCGCATTCACGTAAACGGAAAAAATATTGAAATCACAGATGCAATTAAAGCTTATGCGAAAGAAAAAATTGGCAAAGTTTCAAATCACTACGATCAAATTGAAGCTATTGATGTAATGCTTACAGTTATTAAAAATCCTAGTGTTGCTGAAAATCATACTGCAGAAGTTACTTGTAAATTGACAACAGGTGCTGTGCATGTTACAGAAACTGCAGAATCTATGTATGCTAGTATTGACCTCGTTGCAGATAAATTAGCTAGACAAGTTCAAAAATATAAAGACAAAAATCTAGGCAAATCAAAATCAGACTCTATTAGAACTGCTAATCTTGAAGAAGAAGTTGCTGAAGTTGAAGAATAGTCAATATTATTGATATTGTGTTATAGATTTATATCGAAAAAGCTCCGATATTTCGGAGCTTTTTAATTTGTCTGTTTTTATTTCTAATATACACCTGGAATCAATTTTTCATAATCTTCAACTGTTCCATTATCCATACAACAAAGAATGATAGCCTTGCCTAATGGATGTAGGTCTGATTTCAAGTATAGCTTAAGCTCTTCTTTGAAAAAGTCTTCTAGCATTTTAGCACCTTTGTCATAACCTTCTTTTTCAACTTGAGGTTGTTTTGTTACGTCAAAGAATTTTTTAGAAATCGCAGTACCTTCAACATGGATATTCTCTGGAATATAACCACCAAGAGGGTGTCTTGCAGGTTGTAGATTAAGTTTCATAAATGAAGCTTGGCCTCTTCTTGCCAAGTATTCACGAATAATCCATTCAGCCATAAAGCCGACTTCCCATGAACCAATATGTTGGTTTGGAATAAGAATGTTTCTTGTTTTTGTTGTTCTCATGAACTGTTCGAGCAAGATATTTGCAAAATCCACTCTTTTACCTGTTGCAAATGGCCAGAATGAACCTACGCCTTCGCTTTCTAATTTGAATGCGTTTTCACTTGTGCTAGTAATGCTAGGATTACCAAAACCTCTAGGTGCAACCAATCTCCACAACCAAGCCAAAGCTGGAGGAAGAATGTGTAGCATACCGAAAATACCATATGATGGATTTTCTTTCGTACAAGGTGGCGTTCTCAAACCAAAACTTCTATAATCAATTTCTATTGGACCATTTTGTATATTCTTCATTTGGTCGCGAGGGATTATTATTCTAGGGTTTGGACATTTTTTGCCCGGAGAGTCTTCAGAGTGTTCCCAAATCAAGCAAGTTGCTTCTGGGTGTGCTTCAATATTAAAGAAAATCAATGGCTCTTTGGGATTTGTTGTTACAGATTCAAGGTTCGGATCTGTTCCATATTTTTTAATGTGGTCAATTCTTACAAACCAAGAGTTTTCCGCATCAGAAACAGTAAGTTTGCCATTTTCTTTTTGTTTATTAGTATGGCAAAGTGCCATATCATCTGTAACTGGTTGAAGTTTACAACCTTGTTGTAATGCTAAGTGCTTTTCTTCTCCAGTAATTACATTACGACCAAGCAGTAAACGTCCATCTTCTTCACGATGTGCATATTCTAGCATTTCACTCTTTCCGCTACCTGATGCGCCTTCGTGCAATATGCTTATGTCATTGTCATAAGGTGTTGTTATGTTTACAGTTGATGCGTGTACTGTAACAAAATCTTCTTTCAAACCTAAAGCAAGAAGAATTCCGTATACACCTTTTTTTGCGCTTGGACCTGGATAAAGGTTGTATGAAAATACTTCATGAATATTGTTTTGTTGGTTATGAACAACAACTTGTTTACCTTCAAAATGAGTGTGTCTAAATGGTGGTGCGACGTATATTATTGCATATGGTGTGAAGTCTTTATCTAATTTGTCATTCGAAATTACACCTTGTAAGTCGTAAATACTGGCTGCGAAGAATGCTGCATTCTTTGGTGCAACCATAAGTGCTGGGTAGCCGTATTCGTTTCCACCTGCCATGAATGGAACTAGTATAATTTCGTTATTTTTTAACCAATCTAGCGTTTCATTTCTTAGTGGTTCAAAATCTTTTTTGAAACGGTCTTCAAATGTTGTTTTGTCTGTCATTGCGATGTTATTAACAACCATACAATCTGGGTCTCTACGGCGCATATATGCTTCAGGATAGTTGATTGCTATACCGTTTTTGCATCTGATAACATCTGCTTCTACAATTTCGCTTCCGTTAACATCATAAGCAACTTTGTATTCCAAGTTACCTTCGCCACCTACTGACAAGTTTATAAGCTCGTTTCTGGTGTCAGGCAATATTACATTTGGACATTCATTAAAAACTGTTTTTAGTTCGCTACAAATGCCCCAGTTTTGCCATATTTTTTCTTTTGTTAAAACGCTTTCCATTATTTTTCCTTACAAATTTATTACAATGTGTATTTATTATATTATAAATAGTCTAATTTCTGAAATTTTACTTCTGTTCTGCAAACTTTTCGTAAAATTCATCTTTTTCTCTAACAAAAATCATATCAGGTAAGTCCGGACGTTTGTACAATACCATAACTTGATTGTCATTTGCATTTGTACAATTTATCACATCATCTCTTACCATTTCATAGGTGTTTCCTGTTTTCAGGTGAGTAAAAAGTTTTGTCATTGAGTTCTCCAATTATTTAGCAAGTTTATTATACTTCAATGATGTTATTTATTGTACTTTGTTAAGTCTTTTGTAATTTAGGAGTAGTGCTTTTTCTGTAATAATACCCGTGTCAAACAATATTTGAGCTTGTGCTTTATTGTATTGAATTATTGATATTAATAGTTGTTGCCTTGCTTGAGTTTTTTCGGTTTGAGAAGTTAGAACATCCAAAAAAGAGTTTTGGCCTACGTCGAATCCTATTAACGAGAATTTTAACCCTTCGTCTGCGGCCTCTACTTGTTTTCTATTTGCTTCAATTTTTTCTAAAGCAGTTTTTGCGTTGTAATATGATGCGATTATGTTTTCTTTTATATCTCGTTCTAGGTTTGTTAACTCTAATTTTGCGGTTTTTAGTTTTGCTAGGTCTGCATTTTTTTGTGTAATAGTGCCAGCACCAAGCTTTTTACCTAGTGGTACGTCAACATTTAGGCTCCAAGTTGTGTTTGGGCGCAGCGAACCTGTTGAGGTTGTACCAGCTCTTGCGTGTTCAAATGTTAGATTTACTTTGGGTGCAAAGTCTGTGTAATTTTTATTTTTTTGTAAATTTAAAGAACGGACTTCTGCTCGTTTAGATTTTATATCTTCTCTGGCCTGTAGTGCTATGTTGTAAAGGCTTTCAATATTGTTTTTTTTGCTAATGAGTTCTCTTGGTTGGGCTCCGTGTTCATATGGATAAATTGTTAAAGTTACTTCTATCCCCATAAGATTGGCTAATTGTGCTTGTTTTAATCTGAGATTATTTAATGATGAAATAAGTTCTTGTTTTGCGTCTGCAAATTCTGCTTGTGCTCTGTAGATGTCGTATTTTGAGCCAATACCTATTTGGTATCTTGCCTCCATAAGTCTAAGTTGTTCACCCCTGTCTCGCAGATTTGATATAAGCACTTCTATGTTTAGTTTTGCGAGTAACAACTCATAGTAGTAAAGAGTTGTATTCAACAATAGCTCATTTTTGGTGTATTGGTAATTATGTTTTGTTGCTTTATATAAATTTTTTTCGATTGCTATGTCGAATAATGGACTACCGTTGCCGATTAATGGGTAGTTTAATACAATACCGCTGTATACAGGATTTTGTCTGATAGTTCGAGGGAGTACATCACCAACAAGAAATTCACCATTTAGTGATTGTATTTGGTATCTATAGTAAAAATCTGGCAGTAGTTCGGTCCAAGCGTTTCTGTATAGCCATTTGTATTGTTCTTTTGTTTGTTCAGATATCTTTACGTCGTAGTTATTGAGCATTGCTATTTTTAAGCAACATTCTAAGTCTACGGGGATTAAGTTTATTTCAAGTCCTTTTTTTATTTCGTTATCTAAATCTTTTTGCATTTTTTCATCATAAATTCCTCCTCCACTCTTTAGTGCTTCAAGAAATTCATCATTTTTGTAGTCCCAAATTAGTCCTTCATCTTCTCTGCATTGGCAAGGTGATAAGGTCGTAAGTATAATTATTGTTACGAACAGTATTCTACTAAAGATTTTGTGTAATCTTTTCACAAACACCCCTCTTTTGCTTGTATATCAAGCATATTTTAGTTTTACAAAAAAACTTATACTCACTTGGGTATATTTTTTGTCTAGTGCTTGACAAAAAGTTAGTTTAGCCTTACACTTAAAAAGTTAGCGAAGGCTAACAATGGCTAACTAGCTTGTTGAGAGGTAAATTAATTAGACCAATACCATAATTCACTTTATGCGGGCTGAGTGTAATCAGCCTTTTTTATTTTGGACTTTATAATCCATTTTGTTAAGAAATTTCAATCCCTACTTGATATTACAATATGTTTGAATTAAAGTTAGAATAGAATGTAATCACCGAAAGGAATATAAAAATGGCAAAACAATGTGCAATATGCGGAAAAACAAGACTTAAAGCAGCTAAAATTTCTTTTTCACATAAACAACATGTTCACAGACAAGAAGTTAACTTGCAATCTGTAAAAGTTAACCAAAATGGTACAGTGAAAAGAATTGATGTTTGTACTTCTTGCATTAGAGCTGGTAAAGTACAAAGAGCTGTGTAGTTTTTAAATTTATTACAAAAAAGACTTCCATCAAGGGGAGTCTTTTTTTTGCATAAAATCAACTTTTTGTTTGATTTGCAAAACGTATTTTATAAATATTATTAAAATATCTAATTTGCACACAGTGTGTGAAAATGATACGATTACAAAAGAAATTTTAAGAGGATAGAACTGTGTCACATGGTCATTTGGTCGCTCATATAGGTCAATTTAGTGTCAACGTGGATACTATTTTTACGATGTGGATAACAATGGGTATTTTGATTATATTTGCTTTTTTTGCTACTCGTAAAATGACAATTATTCCTAATAAATTACAAGCTATCGCTGAGGGTATATTAGGCGTTTTTGTGGGATTGACAGACTCTATGATAGGCAAAAATGGGCGTAAGCACGTACCGTTGCTGGCATCATTGTTCTTATTTATATTGACTGCTAACCTACTAGGGCAATTGCCTTGGAGATTATATCATTTGAAAACTGGTGAATTAGCTTCACCTACAAACGATATCAATATGACTGCGGCTATGGCTATTATGGTTTTGATTTACTATGTTTATCAAGGTGTTAAAGTCAAAGGTCCCAAGTATTTTTTACACGAGTTTAGTTTTATTGGTATCATAATGGCGCTTGTTGAAATTTTAGAAATGGTTGTTAGACCTTTCTCTTTGGCATTACGACTTTTTGCCAATATATTGGCAGGCGAATTATTAATTGTTACTTTTGTTGGTTTGTGTGCATATTTCTTGCCTCTTCCTTTTATGTTTTTTGAGGTTTTTGTTGCATTTATTCAAGCATTAGTTTTTATGCTTCTTTCTACAGCTTACATTGCTATTGCAGTTCAGGAAGAAGAACATTAGGTCTTATACAAAAATATAGAATTAGTAATAAGAAAAAAGGAGAAAATTATGGCAGTAGAACAAGTAGCAGCAGAAGTTGCAGCATTTGCAAAATTAGGTGCAGGTATTTCAATTGGTTTTGGCGCAATTGGTGCTGGTATTGGTTTGGGTATTGCAACAAAAGGTTTACTAGATGCAGTTTCTAGACAACCTGAAATTGCTGGTAAAGCTTTGATTTATTTCATTATTGGTGCAGGTCTTGCTGAAGCTTGTGCTATCTATGCATTGTTTATTGCTTTGCAGTTGATTGGTTAGATTTTAATCGCATTGTGGCATCAGCCACAATGCGAAAATAAAATGTTTTTTGTAAACATTGTTGTTTCAAGACAGGAAAATTTATACTTATGGAAATAAACGCAACTATATTAGTATCTACAATAAGTTTTATCGTATTCATTTTTATTATGAATGCTATTTTGTATCAACCAGTGATGCAAATTATGGAAAAAAGACAAAAATACATAAATGATAATAAAGAGGAAGCTCAACAACATCGAGAAAAAGCAGCTGAGCTTGTTGAAGATAGAAATAACAAAATAGCTGAGGCTCAAAGAAAGTCAAGAGATATTGTTGCAGCAAAAGCAGATTCTCTAAAAGAAGAGAAAGCTCGTGTTTTAAACGATACTAAAAATAGTGTGGGTGTATATTTTGATGAGCAGAAACAGAATCTTGCGTTTCAAAAAGAAGAAGCATTAAAAAATATGAGAGCAGATGTTGCTGATTTGGCTAACAGATTGACAACAAAACTTATGGGTGAAGGTGTTGCTTTTGATCCATTAAGTGAGCAAGAAGTTGAAGAGGTAATGAATAAAAATGTTTGATTTTAGTTGGGATAATATTCTTCATTCAAACGTAATAAACTTTGCTATAATGATTGCTGTTTTTGCTTTTGTTATACATAAGCTTAATGTTGCGCAAAAAATCGAAGACTTGAGAGCTTCTATTCAAAAAAATGTTGAAGAAGCTGAAGCTATAAACGAAGAAGCTAAGCTAGATTATGAAAATATTGCTGAATCTGTTTCAAATATAGATGAAGAAATTAAATCTATTGAAGAAAAGGCAGAAATTACAGCTCAAGCTTTTGAATCTAAATCTAAAGATGATTTGGAAAAAAGTGTAGAAGCAATTAAACAAAATATTGAAAAACAAATTGTATCTGAAGAAAATCATGTGCAAGCTGAATTAATGAAAAAAGTTTCTGATTCATCAATTGAAATTGCTCAGAGACAAATTAAGTCTGCTTTAGATAAAGATCAAGCACTTCATCGTAAATATATTGATGAATTTATAGATAGTATAGATGAGATGGAAGTTTAGGTATGGAAAAGATAGCTGAAAACAATATAGATAACAAGTTAATCCCTGTTGCTAGCCGTTATTCTGAGGCTTTGTTGCAAGTTGCAAGGGAAAAGAACATTATGGATAATGTTAGTGATGATTTGGCCACAGTTGCTGAATCATTAGGACAAGTTAGAGAAATGAAAGATTTTCTTTGTCACCCTGTTATTCCTCAAGCAGAGAAAAAAGATATGATTAATTCTGTTTTTTCTGGAAGAATTTCTGAAGATGTGCTAAATTTAATGTTAATTTTGGCTGAGAAGAACAAAATTAATTGGGTTGATGCCATTCGTTATTGTTATGATTCTTCACTTGATGAGGCTAGAAATATTTTAAAAGTTGGTGTTGTTTCTGCTGTTGAAATTGACCAAGATTTAAAAGACAAACTCAGAGATAGACTAGAGAATAAATTACAAAAAAATATTAAATTTGCATTTGATATTAAGCCTAGTATTTTAGCTGGTTTAATTTTAAAGATAAAAGATAAAACTATTGATGGTTCACTTGCTTCAAAATTGCAGTGGTTCAAAAAGTTTTTACGTTAATTAGGTTACTATAGGTACAAACAATAAA
>JAZSES010000283.1:0-3776 GCA_045531805.1 Candidatus Limenecus sp.
AGATTTGGATATAAATATTGTTTCAAAAGCAATTGCTTCTGTTCAAGAACCAGGTAAAATTACATTGCCTGCAAAAAAACTTTCAGAAATTGTTTCAAAATTAAGTAATAAACCAGTTGAATTTTCTTTGGATGAAGAAACAAATGTTGTTTATATAAAAAGTGGAAATTCTAAATTTGAATTAATTGGTATTTCAGCTGATGAATTTCCTCAAATAATTAATGAAGAAGACTTGAATGAAAAAGAATGTGTTGAAATTGATTTAAATCCATTTTTGAAATCTATTAACTACACTGCTTTTTCTGCTGCGAATTACGAAAATAGAAATATAATTAGTGGTGTATTTTGTTCAATTTCAAAAGAAAATTTGGAAATGGCTGCAACTGATGGTAATAGACTAACAAGAATTATTGAAAAAATTACAAACGAAACAGAAACTGATATATGTTGTGTAATTCCATCTAAAACTTTGCAAGAATTTTCTAGAATTGCATCTTTTGTAAATGATGAAAAAATTTCATTGTATATAGAACGAACTCGAATTATTTTTAAAACTGCTTCAATGGTTATGACTTCAAGATTACTTGAAGGTGAATATCCACCTTATAAACAACTTATTCCACAAAGTTGTGAAAAAAATGCAGTTGTTGTTCGTGAAGATATGATTGGGGCTCTAGAAAGAGTTGCTGTAATGGTAAATGAACGAACAAATATTGTTAAATTTATATTTTGTGAAAACAAGTTGTTGCTGAAAGCAGACACTCCTGATGCTGGATTGGGTGAAGATTCTATTTCTGCTGAATATACAGATGAAGAATTAACTATAGCTTTTAATTACAAATATGTATTGGATTCATTGAAAAAAATGAACTCAACAAAAGTAAATATAGGTTTGGGCGGAAGTCTTTCTGCTACATTGTTTAAGCCTGATAGTGAAGATGATTATCTTTGCTTAATTATGCCTATGCAACTTAGATAGTATTTTAGACTAAGGAAAACAACAACTATGAGAGATATGTTAGATAAAATTCTTCAAATTGAAGAAAAATATGTTGAGTTGGGAACTATACTTTCAGACCCAGATGTTATTGCTGATTATGAAAAATTTAGAGATTTGTCTAAACAAAGAAAGGCAATGGAAGAAACTGTTGAAGTTTATCATTCTTGGAAAAATAATGTTGATGCAATTGCTGATGCAAAAGAATTGTTGAAAACAGAATCTGATGCTGAAATGAAACAATTTTTGCATGCTGAAATTGAACAAAATGAAGCAAAAAATATTGAACTTGAAGAAAGGATGAAAGTTCTTTTGTTACCTCGTGACCCAATGGATGATAAAGATATCATGCTTGAAATTCGTGGTAGTGCTGGAGGAGATGAAGCAAACATTTTTGCTGGTGATTTGATGAGAATGTATTTGCGTTTTGCTGATAAACAAGGTTGGCAATCACAAATTTTGAGCAAAACAGAATGTGAAGCAGGTGGTGTTTCTGAAGTTATTATTTCAATAAAAGGTGATAGTATTTATTCAAAATTGAAATACGAATCTGGTGTTCACCGTGTGCAACGTGTTCCACAAACAGAATCACAAGGTAGAGTTCATACTTCTACTGCTACAGTTGCAGTTATGCCAGAAGTTGATGATGTTGCGATTGAATTAAATCCAAATGATTTGGAAATTTCAACGGCTCGTTCTGGTGGTGCTGGTGGACAAAACGTAAACAAAGTAGAAACTGCTGTTCGTGTATTCCACAAACCATCAGGCATAATGATTTTCTGTACAGAAGAACGTTCTCAATTGCAAAACAAAGAAAGAGCTTTGCAAATTTTGAAAGCAAAATTGTATGATATGGAAGTACAAAAACAAATGCAAGAAATCACAGATTTGCGTCGTTCACAAGTCGGAACTGGTGATAGATCAGAAAGAATTAGAACATACAATTTCCCTCAAGGTCGTTTAACTGATCATAGAATTGGTCAAAACTTGAATGTTTGGACTGTAATTGATGGCGAACTTGATGAACTTTTAAATTTATTGGTAGAACACGATCAAAAATTAAAACTTGAGAAATTGGCTGAAATATAATTATGCAAATAGATAATCAATATATAATTGCTTTTTTACTTACGTTGTTTGCTGGGTTGGCAACGGTTTTGGGTGGTAGTGTTTCATTTTTTGTTAAAAGAAATAACTTAAAACTACTTGCAACTGGCTTGGGTTTTTCTGCTGGCGTAATGATTTACTTGTCACTTACAGAAATTTTGCAAGATTCAAAAGCTTATACTGCGCAATATTTTAATTCACATTCTGCTTTGATTACATTTGTTGGTTTTTTTGCGGGTATCTTAATTGCTGGTTTGATTGACTATTTTTTACCTGCTCACTTTGGTAATGAGTTAATTGATAAAAATCCAGAAAATATTTCTGAAGAAGATACAAAAATAAAAAAAGCTGGACTTCTTACTGCAATTGCGATTTCACTTCACCGTTTTCCTGAAGGTTTGACTATGTTTTTGGTTGCTAGTTCTGATATAAAACTTGGTATTCCTTTGGCAATTGCTATTGCAATTCACAACTTACCTGAGGGCATTGCTATAGGCTTACCAATGTACCACGCTACAGGTAAAAGAAGATATGCAATGTTGTTTTCTGCATTAGCAGGAATTTCAGGTCCAATTGGTGCATTAATTGGTTTTGGTTTAATAAAAATATTTATGCCTCAAATGGCAATTGGTATATTATTTGCTATTGTTGCAGGAATTATGGTTTATATTTCTCTTGATACATTATTGCCAACAGCCAGAGAGTATGGAGAAAACCATGATGTAATGGCTGGTATTTTGGGTGGAATGTTCTTTATTGGTGTAGGTTTATTACTTCTCTAAGTTTTCCAAATCTTTTTTGGGATTGTTGGAACATTGTTTGTATCCAAATTTTGTTTTCAAGAAATCAAGCATTACTGGTGTTATTACATTTGATGTACATTCTGGCAGGTAAATATTTTTTAGTCCTAAATATTTTAAATTGAACAAATGTGATAGTGTATGTAAATTGCAAGTAGTTATAAACATACTAACTGGAAATGTATTAAAATCTATTTCTTTTTTTATATAAGCTAGAATTTTGTAAATTAATGAAGAGTTGAAAAAAGAATCCAAGTATAAAACATTTTCTTTTTTTGAAGGTAGGGTTGTAGATATTACATAGTAATCATTTGGTAAGTTTTTTTCTAAATTATCAAGATATTTTGATTGAATTACTGAGTGGTTCAAAAGTCCTATAACTACTAAATGTTTAATTTCTTTATTTTTTATTTTGTCTATTAGTTCGTCAATTTTTTTTATTACAAAATTTTCATCATAACCAACTTTTACATTTGCGATTATATGGTCGTGCAAAAATCCGTTTGATTTTTTTGTTGTTTCAATTAATTTTTGAAAATTGTTTTCTTTTATTTTTGTCATACCTTTTTCTGCAACTAGATTTGTTGTAAAAATTCTACCTCTATACAATTTGTCTAATAAATATTGAAAATTTCTTATTACAACAATTGGACCTTTAAATGTAGAAAAATCATATTGAACACTATCGATACTCATTTGGTAATGTCCAATTAAATTTTTATAGGCCAAAAATTTTGGATATGCGTGTGCTACAACCAATCCATTGTGTGTGTATATGTTGATATCTTCGTTTTTTGTTGCTTCTAATATGTCTTCTAAATCTTTTAAATTTTGACCAGAAACTAGTATTGATTTTCCTTTTTTAACACCAA
>JAZSES010000131.1:0-1857 GCA_045531805.1 Candidatus Limenecus sp.
GTGAGTAATTGCTGGCTGCGTTGAGCCGGCAGCAATTGCGACACTAGATTAGATGTAATTGCTGGCTACGTTTAGTCGGTAACAATTACGACACTAGATTAGATAATTGTTACGGTTTTAAGTATTCTTTAAACTTTTTGTTTACTACAATTTTAAATCCGCAGGTCTCAAAAGTTTCACATTTGCCCATTCTAATTTTGTCTGTAACAAACGGATATGCTCTGCAGTATAGAGAACGGAATAAATAGTCTTTGCATTTATTATTTTGATTTAATGACTTACATTTGAACAGTAAAACACCAAATTCATTTTTTCCGTTGATTTCAAAATTATTGTATTTGGGGTCAAAGTTTTTTAGACTTTCAAATTGTTCTTCTGTTTTGACGTATTCGTCTTCAATCATAAATACAATATTTTTGCAGCAAGCACCACACTGGTTACATTTTCCTAATATTTTGTATTTTGAGGTGAACAATTTAAAATAATAAAATTTTAAATATGCGAGTAATGTTTTTATCATTAATTTACCCAAAAATCATTTCTTGCAACTACTCTATCAAAGTCATCAAATGAAAATATTTGTACAAAATAGTATCCAGGTTCATCGATTACAAAATATGACATAAAACTATTTTCTGTAGCATCGATGTGAAAGTCTTTTGTCCAGTATAGCTTGTATCCCCAGTGATGTGTTTTTTGTTCTTTTTTTATAATTTGTACTCTGATATACTCATCGCGAAAACCTCTGGGATTATCTAATAGGTAATATATTCTTTCTTTTGCTCTAAAATGTCTACCAACATTGTTTACAAATTCTTTTTGAATTGGTTGACTGCTAAAATATAATTGCGCACCTTTTTCTCCTACATTTCCCCAACGAAAAGAGCAAGCAAAAATGCAAGTTAAAAACATGGAAAATATAAAAATATATTTAAAAATTTTATTCATTAACTTTTGTTTTTAGGTATTCGATTTGTGCTTTTACTTGGTTTTTTAATTCAACTTCAGTTGATAAAGTAACAAATTTTTCAAAGTTTTCTATTGCTGCTGTGTAATTTTCTTCTGTTTCGTATGCCATTGCCAATGCATAGTATGCGTATGCATAGTCAGGATCAATTGCAATTACATTATTGAACGCCTTTTTGGCATTTTCTAAGTCTTTCAATTCCGCATAGCATAATCCTGAATTGAACATAGCGTTCGTATTTTTTGCATTTACAAATACAACTTTTTTGTATTGTTCAAGCGCTTTTTCTGTTTCAGCTTTTGCTTTGTAAGCGTTACCAAGTTTTATAAGGGTATCCTCGTCATTCGGTTCAAGACTAAGCGCTTTCCCATATTCAAAAATTGCCCTGTCGTAATCTTTTTCTTTTACCAATGCATCTGCCAATCCAATATGGGCGATAACGTTTTGACTATCTATTGATAGTGCTTTTGTAAATACATCACGAGCTTCTGCATTTTTTTCATATTTTGAAAGCATTGTTGCATAGTCGAGAACTGTTTCTTTGTTTTCTGGTTCTATTTCGATTGCTTTTTCGAATTTTTCTAGAGCTTTGTTTTTTGAACCTAGTTCATCATATGCACGAGCCATTGCTTTGAATGCTGATGCGTCATTTGCATTTAATGATGCGGCATCTTCATAAAAGCTTATCGCTTTTTTTTGTGAGCCGGCTTTCATTAAATAATCACCTTGTGCCAAAAATGCTTTACCTAAATATTCTTTTACTTTTGGGTCATTTCTTTGCGCATAAAGGTTTTTATAAATAGAAATTGCTGTTTCGTAATTACCAGTAGCATGTAATGCAATTGCTTTGTTAAATGCTACATTGTAATCGTTTTTGTCAGCTAATAAGA
>JAZSES010000153.1:0-2623 GCA_045531805.1 Candidatus Limenecus sp.
TGGCCTCCGACTTCTAGCAATTGGGCGCCTTTATTTGTTTATTATTTAAAATTATATACTAAATTTTTCTTTAATAAATACGATAAGCTAGCAATTTTTTTTTTGCTCATGTTTTTTTAGAGTATGCTTCAGATAAATAACTTTTATAACTCAAATAAAATTTATAGTAATTTCAAAGCTCATATGGGATTTACAGATGTAAAAGATTCTGGGCATTGTAAGACCGTTAATAATTATACAACTTTTTTTAGAAATTATCCTACAATGGCTTTCATCAAAAGTTATCTTCAAAATGAATATCCACAAGGTGCTCAAATAGCCGAATTTGGTTGTTCTCGTGGTCAAAAACCTTATAGCCTGATGGTTGTTTTAGATGACATAAATAAAGATAAAAGGTACAAAATTACAGGTTATGATTTTGCTGAAGTTATTGAGCAAACAAAACTTCCTCTTTATGGTTTGAGTTCATATTTGGAAGAAGAGCAATTATTATTTCCTGAATATAATAAATCTGAATTGTTTGGTTCTAAAAAGTATGTTCCAATTTCTGAAGCTGAAAGACTACGAAAGTGTTTTTTTAGATATTTTAAACTGTATACGCCTAAGGTTTTTATTACTGGCGAACGGTATAAGGCTTTGAACGAGATTGTTGATAATCCCAAGAGTTCATCAGTCAAGAAAAAGATAGCTGAATATGATTTGGCTTATTCTGATTTGATTAGAAAGAATACCATTGTTGTTGAAGCTACAAAACAAGCTCAAAAATTTGTCGATTTTAAGTCTGGTGATATAAATAAAATAAATTATATTTTACCTGCAAAAGGGACACAGGTTATTATTTTACAAAATGCTTTGTATCATATTTTACAAGGTGGTATCAACCCTATTGAGAATGAAAAAAAGATGAATTTAAGAAAGGTGACATCACTGTTTGATAAGATAAATAAAGCTTTGTCCAAAAATGGGTTGTTTGTTTTAGGTAATTTGCCTAAAGATAATCTTTTTAATTATGAGAAAGAAACTCAAACACATTTAATTTATCAAGATAACAAATGCATAAGAGTTTATGACTCGTCACTTGTTCATAAAGCTTTACGACAGAAAGGGTTTGAACCAGCATTTTATGAGAAAGTACCTTATGGTACACCTTATGTTGAATATAATGATATTTATCTTCCTTCTGTTTGGAAAAAAGTTAGAAATGTTTAACGATGAATAGTACATGTTTTGATTTTATTATTTAGGTTTGTACTATGCCATAAAGTTTTTTATTTTTTGACCTAGTTCGTTTTTTGTTATTTTTCCATCTTTATTTAAGTCTAAATTTTCATTATCTCCTGCTTGATAATAATTTTCATGTGACTCTGTAATTATGTTTTGACTGGCTCTTGAAGGTAAGAATACCATTGCGTAAAGTGTACCAGCCGTTACTTTATCGTTATCTTTTAAATTCGCTTTTTTCTTTGCATTTTGTAGATATTTTTCAACATATACAAGTTGTTCTTCTGCTGACATTTTCTTTAATTCAGCAGTACTTGTGCCAAGTTCTTTTGCGGTTGATTCAATGAATTGTATAAGACCAGTAGCACTACTTGCTCTATTTTTTGCTTTTGGATTAAGTCCTGATTCTGCATTCATAAGTGCCATTAAATCGTTTGGATCACAATTTAATCTTTTTGAAATTTCAACAACTTTATTATAGAACTCGTCAGACAAATTTGGTTTCTTTTTACTCCAGCGTTCTTTTAATTCTTTTGAGTCATAACTAAAGTTTGAAGTATCTTTGTCAGAATATGTTGTTTGTGCAGGACTAAACATTTTTGAAATATCTATTTGTTGGAAGTTTTGCACAGCATTATTGTACATATTTATTAAATTACTAAACATCTGTGTATAATCTGGCATTGGTGTCATAAATGCATTTAAATTGCCAAATGGGCTAAATGTTTGATTTTGACCAAAGTTGAATGTAGGAAATTCATTAAAATTTTGGAAGCTGAACAATGGATTTTGCATTGTAGAACTCGTTGTTGCTTCAATATTCAATGGTGGTATAAAGTATTGTCCACCGATATTAGATGCATTATTTGTAAAATATTTTGCAATATTGTTCTTTATAGTCATAATAATCCTTGTGTTCCCTTACATATATAAAAACAATTTGGATTAAAAAATTGCCTATAATTGCAAAATTATTTTCCTAAAAATTTGCGAATTTTTATATCTTTTACAATTGAGTTAAATAAACGTTTTTTTTGCTCTGATGACAGAACGGAGTTTGAGTCGATATTTGCTTTTATTTCATTTATTTCTGTTTCGTTAATTTCAATTTCATCAGGATTAAATCCTTCAAGATTCTCTTTGTAAGGATTTTCTGTTTGTATTTTTACATTTCCCATAAAAGATTCTTTTGGTGCATCTGTTTTCCAAATTTTATGAGAAAAGTTCATATCTTGGATTTCAATCCCAAGTGGCATTGAAAAAGTGTTCATTTTTTTTATTAATTGTGATTTAAACATCGTCAATTCGCTTGTCACTGCCGCATTTGCACAAGCTATTGTTAGTATATTTTTGCCGTTGATATTATCAAGACTAGCGATTTCTGATACTTTTTCAAATTTTT
>JAZSES010000195.1:0-15104 GCA_045531805.1 Candidatus Limenecus sp.
ATTATTGGTGCAGCAGCAAATGTTATTGTTTCTGAAACGGCTGCGGCTCATGGCAAGCCAATTCCGTTTATGAAATATTTGAAATATGGTGTTTTAATTACTTTTGTATCGTTGGCATTGTGCTCAGTGTACATTTATCTACGCTTTTTGTTGCCAGCAACACAAGGCTAATTATTATGGATTGTAATAAGTTGTCCGAGAAAAATTCGTGATAAGGAACAAAGTGACGTGAACGAATTTTTGGAGTGGCGTTTTGAAAAGGTGAGTAATTGCTGGCTGCGTTGAGCCGGCAGCAATTGCGATACTAGATTAGATATATTTGTTTCAATGCATTTGTATTTCTATTTGGCTGAGATACAATAAATTTAAGGATGCCCAAGAAAAATTCGTGATAAGTAGAACTTTGTTCAAAGTTGCCTGTGGCAAGTTTTGAATAGAGGTAGACAAATCAAAAACACAGTTTTTGTGTGTCGTATAAAAATTTCTTTTTGTGTCGATAGCTCAGTAGGATAGAGTGTCAGTTTCCGAAGCTGCAGGTCGGGGGTTCGATTCCCCCTCGGCACAATTTTGTTCGATAAAACTTTGCGATAATGAGAATATAAACATTGATATCTTGTTTGTATAGCGAAGTTCTTTTGCATAAATTGAGGATTTTGTAAAAAAAGACAAAGATGAGTATTTGATGGTTATAATTAACCAACAGCAATTACATCACCAATTTAGGAATAACTAATAAAATTTATTATTTCTGTGAATTCCAATAAAAGACTGATTTGTCTTTTATGAATAATGGATTATAATTAAAAAAAAGGATAGGACAAGTATGGATAACTGTATATTTTGTAAAATAGCAAACAAAGAAATTCAAGCAACACTTTTGTATGAGGATGATTTTACAGTTGCATTTAATGACTTGAATCCACAAGCGCCGACACATGTGCTTGTAATTCCAAAAAAACATTATGCATCGCTCAATGAACTTGATGATTCAAATATAATGGGGGCGTTATTAAATGCAGTTAAGCAAGTTACCAAGAAACTTGCTATAACTGATTACAGAACGGTAATTAATACTGGCAAGGGTGCTGGTCAAGAAGTTTTTCATATACATCTTCATGTTTTAAGTGGAAGACCTTTAAATTGGCCTCCAGGATAATAAAATTGTCCGAGAAAAATTCGTGATAAGGAACAAAGTGACGTGAACGAATTTTGGGAGTGGCGTTTTGAAAAGGTGAGTAATTGCTGGCTGCGTTGAGCCGGCAGCAATTGCGATACTAGATTAGATCAGTAAGTTTTTGTTCGTAAATTGAGATTAAGATGCTAAATAATTTTATTCTAACAATACTTTTAATAGGTTTTATCTTTTTAGTTATATATGTTTATCTTTGTTTGCGTGCTGAAGTTGCACACAAAGAGACAAAAAAAGAAGAAGAAATCCAAATAACGCCAGAAGAAGCTTTGAGAAGATTTGAGATAATGAGTGCTAATGGCGATATTGTTGGGGCTCAAAAAGCTGCGAAAAAATATCTATGCCAAAATCCTTATCATCATGATTTGCGTAAATTATTAGCGCAATCATATATTGATAGCAAAAAAGAATACGATGCAATTTCCAATTTACTGGTTTTAACACAGTTTTATCAAGATGATTTGGCTTTACACCAACAGCTTGCCTCTTTGTACAAAGATACACACCAAAGCAAAAAAGCTATACATTTTTATTCTTACGTCTTAGGCAAGGATAAATATAATGTAACTGCTATGAGAAATTTGGCAGAACTTTATTACGGAAATAAGCAAAAAGAGTCCGCTTTAAAGTTGTACAAACAGTTGGTTACGTATATAGATGATGAACAGGAAAAACTTAATTATTATGAAATAATGGGTGGCATTTATTCTACATATGGTGAGTATGAGAAAGCAATCGGACTTTATAAAAAAGTGCTAGAAGCAAAATCCGATAACATTGATGTTTTGAAAGACATGAGAAGAATATATCTTAAGCTTAAAGATACTCAAAATGTAATCTATTATTCACGTAAGTTGATAGATTATGAGCCAGAAAACTATGTGTATTATGAAGAAATCATTGATTTGTTTTTCCATTTAAAAGAATATGATGAGGCTTTAAAATATACAGAAAAGGCATTAACTCTTCCTGGTGCTGATATTTTTGCTATAAAAAATGTTATTGGTCGAATTTATATATATACTGGCAAGATTGATGAAAGTATACAATTAATTACTGAAGCTATCGCTGAAGATCCAATGAATGTTGTGTTGTGTCAAACTTTGGCAATGGCGTATTGTATGAAAAAAGATTTTGAAATGGCAAAAAAGGTTTGCATGGATTCTGTAGAAATTGCTATGCCATCAGATATGAGAATGATTCACAATAACATGAGCTTGCTTTTGGCAGAAGAAGCTGTATTTTTGCTCGAACAAGGTGACAACAAGACAGCTTTTGAAAAGTTTACAGAAGCTATGAAATATAATAATGAAAATCCAGATATATTTTATAAATTAGGGCAGGCTAATCGTGCTATAAAAAATTATTCAGAAGCAATCAGACAATGTAAAAGAGCAATAGAGATTGCGCCAGAAAATGGATTGTACTATGAAATTTTGGCTGATATTTATTATGAACTACAAAACTATATAGATGCTAAAAAGACATATAAAGAAGCTGTAAAAATTGATCCAAACAATGCAAGAGCACATGCGTATTTGGGTATTTTACAGTCTAGAGATAAAGAATACGACTTAGCTGTCAAGTCATTGGAAACAGCAGTATCTTTGGATGGCAACAATGCTGATATTAGATACAATTTGGGTCTTGCTTATGAAGTTTCTGGTAAGAAAGATGAAGCTAAATCTGAGTATGAAAAAGTATTAGAGTTGGATCCAAGTCACAAAGAAGCTGCAAATAACTTGAAATTATTGTAATTGCTGGCTGCGTTGAGCGAATTTTTGTACAGACTTAGGTCTGGTGAACGAAGATAATGAGCCAATTATGCAGAGGCATATAGGCGAAGAAAAACCAAAGAAACTGGTAACAATTGCGACACTAGCTTCGATAACTAAAACATACTTTTGGCATGTTTTTCAACTTCAATAGTGCAAGGTGGAAGTAGTCCTTCTTTAACTTTACATTCATTGTGTTGGTGTATAGTGGATTCTTTAGGGTTGATTGATATATTGTTTAGTTTATAAACTGAGCTTAAGTCATCTTGGGGGTATTGTTTGTTGCCAAATGCAATGATTTGGGCATCTTTATATGAGAAACTGTCGGAAAGCCATTTTTCTCCGCTTTGAGTGTAAATTTTTACTTTGGCTTTTAGGTATTTTTTATCAACAGTAGGAATTCCTATTGGTATTACCTGTCCTGAAGTTAAGACTACGAATGGAACAATATCTGCAGAATTACCTTTTCTAGGTACTATTGTATTTGGTTTTCGCATACCATTTACATCGACTAGTACAATAAATCCAGCTTTATTTATTATTAGGTTATTTAAGTTATCTTCAATTTTAAATATTGCTAGTTCACTGATGTAGTATAACATTGAATTTGAGGCTTGAAATGCTAGAGAATAATTTGTATTGTCCAACCAACTTGTATCAAAAGTTGTGTTTTTATATCCTTTGTAGTCAAGACAATTGTACTTTGTTGTATTTATGTAACCCAATCTTTTTTTATATTCATTTTCGGGCGAGTTTGTCCCATCTTTGATATTGGGATTTATTGCCAGTTTTTGGCATAATTCTTGCGCAGTATAGGCAAATCTTCTTTCGACACTTTGGTATGATGTGTCACGTGAGTAATTTGCATCAATAACATCTTGTTGTATGTTATATGCTGCAGTTCGGAGAGCATTGTATGCATTATAATATTGATAAATTAGGGTTTTGTCATTGGGGCGTATCAATGTCATTGCCAAAACAGATATAAATCCTGCAATACTGATTGTGATAAGTATTTCTGCTAATGAAAATGCGAGTTTGTTTTTTTTCATAAATCAATTATTCTTTTGCTAAAAATTCAGTGTAATCTGCGTATGTTGATAATTCAACTATATCATTTTGTTTACCTATTGAGTAACTATTTACATCAAGCACTGTAGAGTTTTCTTTTATTGCATATACAGGAATTTTGTATTTTATTGCGTCTAAAACAATGCTTGAGCCTACCGAATTATGAGGGATTGCTATTGAATGTAGGTTTTGGTTGGTAATTATATTTTGGGGAGAATGTTTGGCTGGAAGTTTTGTTAATAATGGTGCGTTTTTTAGACCAAATAACAAACAAGGCAAGAAAGTTGGTGTTATGTATTCAGCGCTTACTTTTGGATTTACAATTTTGTTTGTAATTTGCGTATCTGCAAAAGCTGGTGCGTGCACGCAAGGACACAAAAGTTCTTTTGTTAAATAGTGAGAAATTATTGCTTCAATTCCGCCAACAATATCAACACCTTCACCATTTTCGTAATTATCTTCAGGAGGTTCTTCAAAGTAGCATACTACGGCAATTGCATTTGCTCCTTTTTCAAGTAGTTTTTTTGCAGCTTGTTTTAGTGTATTAGGGTTTTTTAGATTACCTGTTGAAATTCCATTTTCGTTATTAAAAAATTCAACACCTGCATTTTCTGCTGTAATTTCATATCCCATAACATCTATATCGTATACAGTTTTTACGGCATTAATTGTGTTTATATGGATATTCAAAACTTCTTGAGGAATAGCTTTGTCAAAAATTATTCCAATTTTGTTGTTTTTTGATGGTTGTAGCCCAATGTTTCCTTTTACAAATTGTTCTATAGCCCAACCTTCGACGTAAAACATGTTGTCGGTAATTCCAGAAAAAACGGCTGCATTAACTGTATTTGGATTAACAATTAGTTTTTTGTTTTTTGCTATTTTTTGCGCATATCTACTGGCATCTCCTGCATATCCTCCAATACTAGCACCTATTCCTGTTGGAACAATCATTAATGCAACATCTTTGTTCATCAAAACTCTACACTTTCAGCAGGATTAAGAATTATGGTTTCTATATTTTCTTTTTGGGATAATTCTTGAAATGCTTGTGTATTCACACTTATTGCCGCAAAAGTATTGTAATGCATTGGGATAACTTTTTTTGCACCGAGCCATTTTGCTGCAATTATTGCATCATTTGTATCCATTGTATATTGTGAACCTATTGGCAATAATGCAATGTCTGGCTTGTATAATTCACCAATTATTTTCATTTCGGAGTTAAGACATGTATCACCAGCGTGATATATTTTTGTTCCATCTATTTCAAATAAGATTGATGCAGGCATGCCAGCATATTGCCCATCAGGTGTGGAACTACTATGAAATGCAGGTAAAAATCTTGCGCTGCCCCAAGGATATGTGAGTTTTCCTCCAAAATTCATTGGGTTTACGGAAGCACCGTGTTGAGCACAATAATTTGCCAATTCAAAAATTGCAGTTATTGTAGCTTTTGTTTTTATTGATATAGGAATTGCATCCCCAAGGTGGTCAGCGTGCCCATGGGTGACAAATATATCTGTTACGGTTGCATTGTTATCAAAAATAGCTTTGGGGTTTTGTGAGATAAAAGGGTCGATTAATATTCCGTAGTTATCTTTTTTTATATAAAATGCACTATGCCCAATATATGTTAATGAATTACTCATAATACGCCTCGATATTTTTCTTATGTGTTAATTATACCAATAATTGCGAATCATACAAACATAGTGTTTTCAATTTGGGGAATGTGAACTATAATTGTAAAATAGGATAGTATTAAGTATTGTGTGCGAATATGGAAAGAATTCAGGTAGAAGAACTTATAAATTTTAAGATGTTGCCATTTGATATTTTCAACGAAAATGGTGACAAGTTGATAGAAGCAGGTGAAATTCTTACATCAGGTAAGTTGTTACAACTTAACCAATTTGATGTTTTGTATAAATCTGCGCCAAAAAACATTAATAGGCCTAGTGGTAGTGGGTTTGATAGCAAGCCAGCTCCTCGTGACTATCCTTTTGAAGAAGAAAAACCAAAAGAAATTATTTTTGACAAAACTGTTAATAGAAAGACTAAAATCAAAGCTCAATGACAAGTGGATATGAAATCGTACTATGCGACTACCATGTTTGCAATGAAAGAAAATGCTGGTGAAGAAGCTATTCAAATGGTTGATGAAATTAAGGATAAAATTCTGAATGATGTGCAAGCTATTTTGCCAGATGTTGAATATTGTTCTCAACTAAAGTTATTGGGTAATTATCATGATTGCCATGCTCTTAATACATCTATCTTGGCTACATCGATGGGTTATAGACTTAATTATGATGAAGATAAAATAGAAAAACTTGCAAGAGCTGCTTTGTTGCATGATATAGGTATGACAAGATTACCCAAAGAACTTCTTGAAAAAGTTACTTTGTCGCAACAAGACAACAAGATTTTTCAAAAACATACTCAATTAGGATATAAAATTCTAAAGTATGAAATGAACTTGCCTGAAGAAATTTGTTTGGTAGCTTTGGAACATCATGAAAATAATGATGGTTCTGGTTATCCTTTTAAACTTTCTGGTGAACAGATTAGTGAGCTTACTAGAGTCGTTTCATTATGTAGCTTTTTTGATGATTTGACATCTAATAGAACACCATACAAAGTTAAAAATACAAAAGAAGCTTTGCGTGTGATGCTTGAGGTTGGTACTAAAAAGTTTCTACCAGAGTTGTTGTACCAGTTTGTAAATATGTACAATTACAATGACCTTGAGTCATATGATGATATGGCGCAATAGGTTGAACCATGGTTGATAGTGAGCAAAAAGTAATTGTTATTGGCGCAGGTTTGGCTGGTTGTGAAGCAGCTTTGCAGTTGGCAAAACGGGGTGTTCTTGTTGATTTGTATGAAATGCGTCCTCATAAAACAACAGGGGCTCATTCTACACAGAACTTGGCTGAGTTTGTTTGTTCAAATAGCTTAGGTTCTTTTGATGTTACAAATGCGAGCGGTCTTTTGAAAAAAGAAATGGAAATTCTTGGCTCGTTTTTGATAAAAATTGCTCACGAAGTTGCATTGCCAGCAGGTAATGCGCTTGCTATTGATAGAGTTTTGTTTTCTCAAAAAGTTGAAGAACTTATAAATCAAACTGGGAAAATAAATATAATTAGAGAAGAGATAAAAACAATTCCGCAAGGTGTGCCAGTTATTCTTGCTTCTGGCCCTTTGACATCAGATGATTTGGCTGAGGATATAAAAAAGTTTACTGGTTCAGAACATTTACATTTTTTTGATGCTATAGCTCCTATTGTAGAAAAAGATTCAATAGATTTTGATAAGGCGTTCTATGCCAGTCGTTATGACAAAGGTGAAGCTTCTTACATCAATTGTCCGATGAATAAGGAAGAGTACGAAAAATTTTATGAAATTTTGACAAATGCACCCAAAATAGAGTTGAAAGAATTTGAAAAAGATGCAAAATTCTTTGAATCTTGTTTACCTATTGAGGTGTTGGCTTCTCGCGGGGTTGATACTTTGCGTTATGGACCAATGAAACCGGTCGGGCTTGTTGATAAACGAACTGGTGTTGAAAATTATGCAGTTGTGCAACTTAGACAAGATGACAAGTCTGCTTCTATGTACAATCTTGTTGGTTTTCAAACTAATTTAAAATGGGGTAGCCAAAAAGAGCTTTTGCAAGCAATTCCAGGGTTGGAAAACGCTAATATTTTACGTTATGGCGTTATGCACCGTAATACATTTATTAATAGTCCTCAAATTCTTGATGCGACATTACAATGTAGGCAAAGACGAGATTTGTTCTTTGCTGGACAACTTACTGGTACTGAAGGGTATACTGAATCCATAGCTTCAGGCATGTTGGCCGGTATTAATATGGCTGCTTATTTAAAAGGTAATGAACTTTTAGCATTGCCTAGGGTTACAATGTTGGGTGCTTTGACAAGCTATATTTCTGATTCTGAACATAAACACTTTCAACCAATAAATTCCAATTGGGGAATTGTAGAAGAGTTGATAGCAGATAAAAAAATTAAAAAGAATAAAAAATTAAAAAATGAAATGCTTTCAAATCGTTCATTGGAATACTTAAAAACTATTACCATTGAATAACAACAATTCCATTGTTTCCGTTGTCAGCATGACTTTTTAATGTGTTTGCGTTTTTATTGTATTCACCACCAATACCGTAGTTTTCAGTTTTGGAAATATTGTATAGCTTGTAATGTTTTTCAGAAAGGTTTGGGTGTGTTTTTTGGGGGTGGTGTCCAGTGCCTAGAGGTGTCATTCTTGTTGATTTTGAGCCACCGTGTGCTATGATTTTTAGTTCTTTAATTATTGTGTTTTCTCCGTCTTGAGCATCAAAGAACTGCTCGTTGTTCATAAATGTTCCTTGTCCACCTTTACCAACTTTTATAACCAAAACTGGTTCAGTTATATTTTGGTGTTTTGAAATTACTTGTCCTGACAATCCACTTTCGAAAGGTGTTGCACCACCGCCACCTCCAACTGCCAGTATTGAAAATTTTGTATTTATGTTAGGACGAGAAAAAATGCAACTATTACTTGTAGAAGTTCTTATTAGTTTTTTTTCATTATTGTTGAAATGATATAATTTGCCGATGTGTTGACCTTGAGCATCTAGATTGCAGGTATATTGCCCTTTGGGTTGTTTGTTTGAAACTTGTGTAAGTAAGTCTGAAATATTAGGTCTAAAAAATATTATGCCAATTAGGCATGAAATTATTAGTACTAATAATGTTATTAAAAATGTCCGTAACAAGTTCATTCTTATTTTCCTATTTCTAGAGCCTATCATAGCATTTTAATTTCTGCAATGAAAGTATTACCCAATGAGAATTCGAAGTGTTTATTGCGATAGAGATGTGATTAATAGTATAATTATTTTGGTTATGGGGGAGTTTTATGTCCGAAAATAATGTGGAAAACAAAGTAGATGTTATAGTTGTAGGTGCAGGTCCTGCTGGTGTTAGTGCTGCAATTACAGTTGCACGAGGTGGCAAAAAGGTTGTTCTTGTTGAACGAGGTTCTTTTTCTGGCGCAAAGAATATGTATGGTGGTGTAATTTATTCACATGCAGCGAAGGAGATTTTTCCAAATTTTATGGAAGAAGCACCTATCGAAAGATTTGTTTCAGAGCATACATATGTTTTGCTTTCTGGTGATGAATCAACTTCAATTTCTTACAAAAAACCTTCACATAATGATAATTCATTTGTAGCTATTCGTGGAAAATGGGACAAATGGTGTGTTGAGCAGGCAATAAAAGAAGGTGTTTATTATGCACCGGAAACTTTGGTGAGTGAGCTTGTTCTTAAAGATGGTAAAGTTTGTGGTATAAAAACTGACTTAGAAGAATATTATGCCGATGTTGTAATTATTGCTGATGGTGTAAATTCTCTTTTGGCAAAGCAACTTGGGTTGAGAGATGTAATTAAACCCCATAATGTTGTGTTGGGAGTAAAAGAAGTTTTAAAAATGCCGTCTGATTTAATTGAAAAAAGATTTGGGTTACAAGACGGTATGGGCAAGGCAATAGAACTTGTTGGTGAGCCTTTTGCTGGAATGTTCGGTTTGGGGTTTATTTATACAAACAAAAACTCTATTGCACTTGGTTTGGGTGTTTCTCTTGACGATTTGAAAAATAAAAAAATTAAACCTTATGAATTGTTAGAAACTTTAAAATCTTATCCATATGTTGCTGAGTTAATAGAAGGGGCAGAACTTTTGGAATACTCTGCACATTTGATACCAGAAGGTGGCTACAAGTCTATACCAAAACTTTATACAGATGGGGCTATGGTTGTTGGTGATGCGGCAATGCTAGTGAATAACGTTCATTTTGAAGGGACAAACTTTGCTATGATTAGTGGCAAATTTGCTGGTGAAACGGCTCTAGCTGCATTTGAAAATAATGATTTTAGTTCTAATATGCTTTGTTTGTACAAGAAAAAATTGCTTAACAGTTTTATTTTAAAAGATTTAAAAACTTATAAGCATGTTGTTAGAGAGATAACAAAACGTTCTAATTCTTTTTTGAAATATTATCCAGAACAGGTGAATAAGTTTTTTGGCATTTTCACATGTGCTGATGGTAATCCCAAAAAACAAAAGTTTCGACAATTTACGAAAGAATTTTTCACGAAAAGGAGTTTGGCAGAATTGTTTAAAGATGCAATTACAGGTATAAAACTTGTTTTTGGTATTTTAAAATAAATTGAGAGATATTGTTATGAGTAAAAATATAGATGATAAATTATTTACATTAAAATATAAAACAGATAGTGTAAACCATTTACGTCCAGATGAGGCGAAATGCTTGCAATGTTTTGAAAAAACTTGTACAATTATATGTCCAGCGAATGTTTATAACTATAATGAACAAGAAAAACGACTTACTGTGAGTTATGAAAAATGTCTGGAGTGCGGTGCTTGTAGAATTGCTTGCAAGCATATTGATTGGTCTTATCCCAAAGGTGGGAAAGGTGTAAATTTTAAAAATTCGTGATTGAACTAGGCTACTAAGGAGAAATGGTATGAAAGAAGAGTACAGCCACAATTATCGTAGATGGTATGATAAAGATCCATTACTTTCAAAAACAATGCATACACTTGAAAATTCTGATGATGAGACTCAAATCAAGGTTGCATTAAATCTCATAAAAATTTTGATAGAACATAATATTTCAGAAAACACTTTTACTGGTGTAGAAGATATGATTACAGCGGTTGAAGATGGTCTTGTCGAAAGAGGCAATAATAGATGGTATGATATTGATACTACTGTCAGAACTGCTATAAATATGCTTGAAAATAGCCCTGAGCCAGTACAAAAGGCTGTTGCTAAAGACATGGCCAAAATGGTTGTCGAAAAAATCAAAGAAGATGCTGACGAAATAGAAGATGACGAAGAAGAAGTATAAAACACATCTTTTTAATTAAACCAATGTCTATAAAAAACTGGAAAATCAAAGAAAAAAGAGAGTTGTCACAAGAATTAGTTAGTGCCGCTGGTAGTGAGTTGTTAGGACAAGTTCTTGTGCAGCGTGGAAGTGATACTCCAAAAAAAATTCAAGATTTTTTAAATCCATCACAGATGAAAATATCTTCTCCTTATGTTTTTACTGGTATGGAAAAATCTGTATCTCGAATTTTTGAAGCAATCGAAAAACAAGAAAAAATTACAATCTATGGAGATTTTGATGCAGATGGTGTGACTTCTACATCACTGTTGTATAAAACACTTACTCATCTAGGTGCGAATGTCGATTTTTATATACCTAACAGAGAAAACGAAAATCATGGTTTGAATACAAAAGCACTTGTCAAATTAATTGCAAAAAATAAAACAAGATTGATAATAACAGTGGATTGTGGTGTTAGTGATGTTGAGCAGATTAGTTTTGCGAATGGTTTTAAAGTTGATGTTATTGTAACAGACCACCACGAAGCACCAGAAACTTTGCCTGAAGCTTTTGCAATAATAAATCCGAAGGCGTTTAATGCATTGGAGAAGGATTTAAGCGTTGAAGAAATTGACTCTT
Source organism: Candidatus Limenecus sp. (assembly GCA_045531805.1). GTDB lineage: Bacteria > Cyanobacteriota > Vampirovibrionia > Gastranaerophilales > Gastranaerophilaceae > Limenecus. The sequence goes on from JAZSES010000195.1 coordinate 11,601, forward strand.
TAAACCAACTTGCTGGTGTTGGTGTTGCATTCAAATTGGCTTGTGCTCTTTTGGAGAAAAAAGAAGCTTTTGATTTTGTAAATGAAATACTACCATTGGTTGCAGTTGGAACAATTGCTGATGTTGTACCTATTTTGTATGAAAATAGAGCTTTGGTGAATACTGGTTTGAAACTTATTGGTAATGGACAACATTATGGAATAACAAAACTTTTAGAAGTTGGTGGTTGTTCACTCGAAAATGGTGTTACTTCAGAAAATATTGCATTCGGTGTTGCTCCTAGAATTAATGCAGCTGGTAGATTGGACACTGTCGATAATGCAGTTAAGCTTCTCATCTCCGACAATAAGTCAGAAATACATATGTGTGTTGAGGAGTTGAACAATCTTAATCGTATTAGGCAAGATTTATGTGACAATATTTTTGAAGAAGCAGTTGCGATGTTGCATAGTGAGCCGTCTCAAGAGAGTATTATACTCTATAACCCTGAGTGGCACTTGGGGATTATTGGTATTGTTGCATCAAAATTGGTTGAGAAGTATTACAAGCCTGTATTTTTAATGACCAAAGACCAAAACACAGGGTTTATTCGGTGTTCTTCTCGTAGTATTCCTGAGGTACATATTAGAGATGTGATAGCAGATAATGATGAATTGTTTGAATATTATGGAGGACATTCTCAGGCTGCGGGTTTGGTTTTTGACCCTAAAAAAAGCAGTTTTGAGACTGTAAAACATTCTTTAAATGAATCTATAAAAAATCAGCTTGATGGCAGGGAACTTGTACCTTCTGTGTTTATCGATTTGCAAATTGAACCTCATGACATTAGTTTGGACTTGCTTGATACGATAAAAAAACTTGAACCATTTGGGGAGGGGAATAAAACACCTCTGTTTATGTCAAAAGATTTGACTTTGATAAATTCAAGGACAATGGGAGCAAACAATAATCATCTAAAAATCTTTTGTGAAGGCAATGGCAAGAATTTTGAATGTGTTTATTGGAATCATTCAGACATTAATGTTCCTCAGGGCAAGACTTTTGATGCAGTATTTTATCCTAAGTTGAATACTTTTAATGGGGTGACTAATATTCAATTAGACTTGCAAGATTTGAAGTCGGAGTTTGCTATTCAACAGGAAAAGCAAGAGTCAAAAATATATGACCATCGAAAGAAAACTAATATCTTTAATCAAATTAATGACTACTTGATGACGACAAAAGTTACGACTATGGTCTATTCTTGTAACAAAACAATTAATGATATTTTAAAACAATATGGTTATATTTTTGAGCGTGTTGCTTCAAGAAAAACTATAAAAAAATGTTCCCAGATAATGTTTTTTGATTATCCTCCTAGTGAAACAATTATGGCAGAATTGTTAAAAAAAACTGGTGCAAAGACTTGCCACTTTATGAATTACAACAATAAACCTGTTGATGTTCAAGAGTTAATAAAAAATGTTTCTGGTATGTTGAAATATGTTGATTCCAACAAAAATGGTAATGTAAATCTTTGTGATATTTCTGATTTTCTTTCTGTTTCGGATGAAGTTATTGAACTTTGTTTGGACTTGTTTGAATCACTCGGAATGATTGAAATTTTGTCCAAAAATTTAATGAATTACAAAATAAAATTTTTGTGTGCTGTCGAATTTTCAAAAATAAAAGAGTGTGATATGTACGAAGAGTTGCAAGTTGAGTTGCAAAAAATTGTTGATTATCGTCAAAATTTGTGCGTAATGCCATTGGAAGAAATTGTGAATATTTAGTTTTTCGGTAAAGTTTTGTACAAATTTTTTTGTATAGTCTGAGATTTTTTTTAACTCATGATATTATGAAAACATAGCCGAAAAGGAGAATAACATGAAAGTAAATGCTACATCACCAATGTTTAAAGGTGGCGCAATTAGTATCAGTAGAAAAAATAACCCAGTTCGTGAGCTTCTTTATAATGAAGTTATTGATTTGGTTAAAAAACACAAAATTGGTGCTATGGTGCGCACAAAACAGATTGAAGTTCAAAGCCCGACAAAAGCATTCAAAGATGAATTGACGCAAATGGGTATTAAATTCGACAAAATGGCATAATATATGAGCGTTTCTTATAACAAAGAAACGCTTTTTTAATGTTGTTGCACGACCTAATTTGTCCTCTATACACACGATAGAAACTCGTAGTTAGAGAGGGTATACTTTTTTGTGTTAATTATTCGGAATAATTTGTGCGGAATATATGCTTAATAATTACAAAAATTATTTGAATTTTTTGGATAGAAAATTAGGTGAGTTTTTTGAAAGACAGAGACCTTTTATTTTTTGTAAGCGTGGTTGTGCACATTGTTGCAAAAAATCTGAATTTCCTTATTCTTTGTTGGAAATGCAATATTTACTTTCAAGTTTGCCAACGCTTGATGAAAATACATTAATGAAAATAGAAGAAAACTTGCAAAGTATCAAAGCAAGAAAACTAAAATATCGTGGTAAAAACTTTCGTTATGACTGCCCATTTTTGATTGATGATGTTTGTAGCGTTTATGACTATAGAGGTGTGATTTGTAGAAGCTTTGGGTTAATGACTATTCATGATAGTGGGCCAAGAGCACCATTTTGTAGTCATTTGGGATTGAATTATTCTAATGTTATGAATTTGAGGAAACGAACTATTTCTCCACTAAAGTACAAAAAACTTGGTGTAAAAGAAGAACCATTGGGATTTAATGTTAGCTATAAGTTTTTGACAGGCACAAATTTTGAAGAAGCATATGGTATTATTTTTGGGGAAAGAAAGCCAATGATTGATTGGTTTTTTGAATAAATAAAAAGGTCGGTATTTCACCGACCTTTTTTGTTTATCTTAAGAAAATTTGCAATTTAGCAAGTTTTAGTTTGTCTTCAACTTCCATTTCTTCTTTTGATAATAATTCTCTGCTTATGTATTCATTGTATTTCTTTTCGGTGACAGGTATAGTTTGTTTTACTTCAACTCTTGTTTCATGAATTGCGTTGTAAAAGTCATTAGTTTCTGGGGGGATATGTGTGTGTTTTACACGAACATCTTCAATTTCGTCTTTTGTTTCATTCAAGAATGGATAATAGTATTTAGTGGTGACAAAACGGTCTGTTCCCATATTGCACATCATTCCACCATCATAGGTGCTCCATTCCACTTGTTCACTATTTTCTTTCCCCCAAAGACCTTTGTGTGCAACATTTTGTTTTGTAGCTGCATAATTTGCTACATTGATGCCAGTAATTTTCATTTTTTTCTCCTTATTTAAAAACGACCAAAGTTGAGAATGTACTATAAAATTGCAGATAACTTATATGTCTATATTATTAAATTTTTTACTATTTTAAAATACTTGCATATAAAACAAGCCTAGTATCCGTTACAAAAATTAATTAATAATTTTTTATATTGAGTAGGGTTGAAAAGTGTAAAAAACAGTTTATAATGAAGATAACAGTTAAAAATACTGTCTTTATGGTTCATTTTAAATG
>JAZSES010000140.1:0-2298 GCA_045531805.1 Candidatus Limenecus sp.
CTACTCCAGATTGTATGGGTATGCTTGGTAAATTGGGTAAAGTTCTTGGTCCTAAAGGCTTGATGCCAAACCCAAAAACAGGTACTGTTACTCTTGACGTAGCAAAAGCAGTTAAAGATGCTAAAGCTGGTAAAGTTGAATTCCGTGCTGACAAGCAAGGTATGATTCACTGTCCTATCGGAAAAATCAAATTTTCATTTGATGATTTGATGAAAAACTATGCAACTCTTGCTGATGCAGTTTTGAGAGCAAAACCATCTGTAGCAAAAGGTGTTTATGTTAAATCAGCATACTTGACTACAACAATGGGTCCTGGTATTAAACTTGATACAAAAAACCTAGCTGCTGAAGTTAAAGAATATGTTTAATCAATAAGCTAAAGCAAAAAGAGAAGTAAGAAATTACTTCTCTTTTTTTTATTAAAATTTATATGAAGCTGTAAATTTCAATCTTTGGCGAGTGATAACATTTTGTGACTGATAGTTCGCTGCAGTAAGTTCAACTTGTAGTCGCTCTGTATCTGTTAATGGTTTTAGCACTACGCCTATTTCACCTTGCAGTTCATTGAAATCAAAGTTTTTTACGAGCTTATTTTTTAGTGAGACATGATCGTTTATTTTGTAAGTTGTTAGTATGTGTGCACTGCTATTTTCGTTATATCCTGATTTTGAATATGCTGAACGTGCAAGTTGTGTTGATAGTGATATTTTTTCATTTTTGTAGTTTGCAAAAATCCCAGAAGTATTTTTGTTTACATCAGTCATTATATTTGAGTATATTCCACTTCCTACATAGAATTTACCTTTTGAATTTAGAATGCTTGTTGGTTTTGTTGTTACTAAAGCAGATAGTTGTTGATTAAGCGTGTCTGTTTCATTAAATGCACCTATAGAATAGTTTATATATTTGTCTTGCCTGTCTAATCTAGCACCGCTACTGTAGTAAGAACTATTTGAATATGCAAAATTTACGGTATCTCCATTAATTGACGTCAATCCATCTTGTCCTATCATAACAGAGGTATCATCATCCAAATCTCTTGTTATATAACTACCAAGTGAGCCGTAGCTGGGCAATGAACGTAGGTTTGTTTCGTTTGAATAATAGTCTTGCAAGAATAGTTTATCTTCTGACCAAATTTGATTGGTGTTTTTTACATATTGAGGCTTTGTTACTTTTTCTACGCTTAGTTTAAATCGTTTGTTTTTTTTGTTTAATGTTGTGTAGTCTGTTAAATCCAAATCAATTGGTGCAAACTCATCCTCATTGTTATTCTCAATTGCTGTAGTAATTGTTTCTTTGGGTTGTGGTGCTACAACTTGTATTTGTTGGATTTCATTCGCCAAAGTGGGGATGTATTGATTTGAATATAATAACAATATTATGATTATAGTTATTATCTTTTTCATATAAACATTTTTCATAAAAGTAATTTATTATAAAATGACTTAACATTTGTTTACATTATACCATTTAACGCAATTTTTTTCATCAAATTTACTTTATAAATATAAGGGATATTATGAGGAATATAGATGTTTCAATTAGGTTTAAATTTTAATAATCAAATATCTAATAGATTTCCAAATTTTGGTCTTAATTGTATTACAATGCCAAATACTATTTAGTTTTTTAATTTAAATACTTCTAATAGTTTTGATAACTTTTGTAATAGTATGATGACTGCTGAGCTACAAAGACAAAATGAGTATTTTATGATACTAGCAGCGATTCTATCTAATCCAAATATTAATCACATTCCTGCAATTGACTTGGATAGTTTTATTAGACCTTATGATTACAATAAATATCAGTCTAATGGTGATAAAATTAAAACTCTTACGCCTGATATGCAAGAAAAAACAATGCAATTGTTGGATTATGCTAAAGAACAAGGTTTAAACGTACAAATAACTAGTGCATACAGAACTCCTGAAGAACAACGAGAACTACAACGTACTAGAGGTAAATATGCTGCTAAAAATTCTGCACATTGCGAAGGTAAAGCGATTGATATAAAAATTGTTAATGGAACAGATGCTGATTACAAAAAACTTGGTGATTATGCTAAATCTATTGGCATGCGTTGGGGCGGTGACTTTAGCGTAAAAGAACGTTGGCATTTTGATATTAGACAAGTTTAATTTTGCCATTTTAAATGTCTTTTATTTCCTTATTTCGGCAATTTATAATCTTTAGGTGTTATATTTTATTATTGAGTATTTAACAAAAAAAAAGAGGCTTGCGCCTCGTTAATACCTTTTTCCCGTTCCATTTATATTTTAAGTTTATTAAATT
>JAZSES010000381.1:0-4854 GCA_045531805.1 Candidatus Limenecus sp.
AATATAGAAAAGATGGCTATTTGTTACAACATGGTTCAATTTTGTTGGATTATAACAAAATTGAAATTCATAATTTATTGGGTGAAAAACCTTCTGATAAAAAAGTTACAACTGTAAAAAGAGTTGCTCCGAAGTTAACAGGATATGATATAGAAAAAGCTCTTGGTGAAGGTTTTTCTGATTATTTTGGTATCGAGTTTGCTACTCTTTTTCTTGAAGATCTAAACGTAGAGCGCTTGCTCCTTCAAGATAGATGTGGTTAATCTCACTTTGTGTTTTTGATGTATTTACTACCATTAAAATTCTGAGACATTTTTTCAAGCTACCATCAACATCTAACTCGTTAACATTCATTAAAGGAACATATTTTATATCAAAATTTTCTCTAGCAAATTTTGCTGGGAATGCTGATTTTAAATCTTTTGTGAGTGTAAAAAGTATATGCGAAATATTTTCTATTTCTACATTGTTTGATTCAATTATTTTGCTGAGTAATTTGACTGTAGCATCTTCAATTGCTTTTGGGCTATCTTCTGTAACTGTAATTGCTCCGCGTATACCTCTTGTGTACATATAATCTCCCTTTATGCAAATTTGTTGCCAACTTGTAATTTTACACCATTTGTCCAAGCATACGCATCCATTTTGGGTTTACCTTCTGGTTTAAGTTCTTTTATTAATATTGAGCCATTTCCAGTTGCTACAACAATACCGTTTTTATTTATTTCTTGAACAAAGCCTGCTTCTTGAGTTGCTTTATCTGTATAAACTTCGGTTTTAAGTACTTTTATCGTTTTTCCCTCATAAGTTGTACAAGCTACTGGCCAAGTTGTCATGGAACGGACTTGGTTGTGTATTTGTTGTGCTGATTTTGTCCACTCTATTATTGCATCTTCTTTTTTGAATTTTTTTGCAATAGTCATTAGAGAAACATCTTGCTTTTGCGGTATAAGTATTTTGTTGTAGAGTTGTTTTAGTGTTGGATACATCAAAAAAGGCGCTTTGTCGCTTATTATTCTCATTAATTCAGCATCTGTCATGTCTGGAGTAATTTTGATTTTTTCTTGCATGCAAATATCACCAGCATCTAGGGCAAGAACTGTTGTCATTGTTGTTATGCCTGTTTCCTCGTCACCATTATATATGGCTCTTTGTATAGGGTTTGCACCTCTGTATTTTGGTAATAATGATGCATGTAAGTTTATTGTTGCTATTTTAGGAATATCAAGAACTTCTTGAGTTAGTATTTGTCCAAATGCGAAGGTTATAAAGAAATCTGGGTTCAAATCTCTTAATTGATTTTTTAGGTCTTCATCATTTTTTATGGACTCAGTTTGGAAAACTTTTATATTATGAGCTAATGCAAAATCTTTGACAGGTGGAGGGGTAAGCTTGTTACCTCTACCAGAGGGTCTGTCAGGCTGTGTTACAACTGCTTGTATATTTAGGTCATTAAAATTTAATAACTTTTGTAGGCAGTTGACTGAAATCTCAGGTGTTGCCATATAAACTGCATTAATCATTTTTGTTCTCCCAATTATTCTGTTTTTTGTTCTGGTAAAACTGTATCCCCAGGGTTAGTTGGCAAAGAAGATAATGCGTCCTCTAGTTCTGGTTCATCTACCAATCTATCTTTTTCAATTGGATTTAGACCTTTTTCTGCCAAAATTCTATTTGCTTCAAATTCACTTCTGCAGTGGTCAACAAATAGAATTCCATCCAAGTGATCAAATTCGTGTTGAATTGCTCTTGCTAACAAGCTTCCATCTTTTGCTTCGATTACAAACGGTTTGCCATTTGAGCCGATTGCTTTTACTTTTACATTTGCATATCTTTTTACATCTGTGTAAGCTTCTGGAAAGCTAAGGCAACCTTCATAGCTGCTACAAGCACCTGATTTGTGTATGATTTTGGGGTTGATAAAAACCATTGGGTTTAACGGTTCGTTCCCTGTTGCTACATCAATTACAAATATTCTTAGATTTTCACCAATTTGAGGTGCAGCTAACCCTACGCCATTATTTGCATACATTGTATCAAGCATGTCGTGGATTAATATTTGTATTTTTTTTGAAACTTTAGCAACTTCTTTTGATTTTGCTCTAAGTGTTGCGTTTCCATATTGTACAATTTTCTTTATAGACATAAATTTTCCCTTTGTTATGGGCGTTGTGCGTCCAATTCTTTTCTAATATCTTCTACTGTAACATAAGAAATAGGTGATTTCTCGTCTTTTTGTAGATATACATCTTTAATGCCAGCTTGAACTATAAATCTTTTGCATAGGATGCAAATGAAGTTGTGTCCATATATATACATAGTTGCATCTTTGCAACGGTCTTGTCCTGCTTGAATAATAGCGTTTTGTTCTGCATGGATACTTCTGCAAGTTTCATACATTGTACCTGAAGGGATATTGTTTTCCATTCTATAGCATTTACCAATCTCGTAGCAAGAAGTTACTTTTGATGGAGTTCCATTGTACCCAGTAGCATTAATTTTTTTATCTTCACCAACAATTACTGCTCCAACTTTTGCTCTAAAACAATTTGAACGAGTTGCGCAAGTTTTTGCTATTTCTAAAAAGTATTCATTCCAAGGTTTAATCATTTTTTTATTCCTTATCTATTATTCATTTCTAGTAATTTAAAAATTTCGTTTGTTAACATTTCCATTTCTTTTGCTTGTTCTGGTGTCAATGTTTGATTTGTTTTATTTGTGTAATTATCAATAGGATGACGTTTGTGAGCTGTGTTAATTTGATGTCGTTGTTTTGCTGTGCTGATCGGATGACGACTTGATGCAGGAATCGATTGTCTTGTGCTAGACTTTGCCATGCTTAGCATATTTTGCATATCTTTACTTAAATCTCTTAATAGGCTTTCTAATTCTTCGTGTAGCATTTCATTGCTAACTCCAGAGAATGATGTGGAACCGTCTTCGTTTATCCATCCAATGACTTCTCCGTTTTGGTTTTTGAATTCAAGTCTATCAACAATTACTATACCCTGTGTTTTTCCGCTTCTTGTTTTTCCAATTTTTAAATCCCTACCATCTGTTGGGGTAATCGTCGCGTAGTTATCAGTATTTATTGTCCATATTGTTTTGTTGTCTATTCTTCTGGATTTTTTTGTGACAACAGGTGCTGATACTATTGCTATTATACTTACAATCAGTAAAGTAATCAGTGCTTCTGCGAGAGAAAATCCAAACTTCTTTTTCATAAATATCTTCCTTTTTATTTATATTTTATTTGTTAGATATGGCAAAGTAAAGAAAATATTATAAAAACAAATCTAAAAAACCAACAAATGGATGAAAAAAAAGATAAAAAAGTGCTTGCTATAATTTGAAATTCAAATATAATAAGAAATGTAGATAAAAAAAGGGGTTTAAATACTATGAACAAAGAAGAATTAGTACAAGAAGTTTCAAAAAAAGCTAAAGTTACTCAAAAAGAAGCTGCTGAAGTTATCAATGCTTTGATGGAAACTATTGAGAAAACAGTTTCTAAAGGTAAAAAAGTTACTTTGGTTGGCTTCGGTACTTTTGAAGCTAGAAAAAGAGCTGCTAGAACTGGCCGCAACCCACAAACTGGTAAAGAAATCAAAATTGCTGCTAAAACAGTACCTGCTTTCTCTGCTGGTAAAAAATTCAAAGAAGCTGTTGATGGCAAAGTAGCTGCAAAAAAATAGTTTTTAAACAGTTATAAAATAAGAGGAATGAGTTGAAAAATTCATTCCTCTTTTTTTTGATATAAGGAAAAAAAGCCTGAGATTATTGCTCAGGCTTTTTTATCTACTTGTTATATGGAGTCAATGATTCTCTATATATTTGTGTAACAACTTCTTTTGTTGCGTCAATTGGAGCTATTGATAATAATCCACCAAGTGATGGGGTTGTAAAGCAAAGTTCAACAAGTTTTTCAACGTCTGCTTCGCTAAATCCATCATCTACGAGTTTTTGTGTTACACCCACATCAAACAACCATTTTTCAACCAATTTTGCCGCTTTTTCAGCTTCATCAGGCGTACCTTTTAGGTCTGGTGCAATTGGTGCAAGTATATCTGCAAGAGTCGCAGCTTTTGCTGGATAAGATGCTTTTACTACTGCCGGAAGTAACATTGCTAAGCCTAAACCGTGTGATAGTTCTGGTTTTACTGCGCTGAGAGGATGCTCTAGAGCGTGTGTAAAGTGTAGTAATCCATTGTCGAAACTTACACCACCTAGTAATGATGCATACAACAAATAGTATCTGTATTCTTGATTTTCCAAGTCTTCAATTGCTTTAGGTAAGTATTTTGCAACTAAATTTATGGTTTCTTTCGCCAATGAAATTGAATATGGTGACGCCACTTTTGATGTAGCAGCTTCAATTACGTGGTTTACTGCATCTATTGATGTGTATAAAGTTTGTGCCTTGGATAGTTTTGTCATTAGTTGTGGGTCATCAATTGAATAAGTAGGGTAAATGCAGTCATATGCAATTGCAGGTTTGAAGTTCTTTTCAAGATTTGTTGCAACGGCAAATCTGTTTACTTCTGTTCCTGTTCCGTGAGTAAGGTTTATTGCAACAATTGGTGCTGCTGATTCTGGTGAGAATGTAAGTTCATACAATTCAGCTGCAGTTTTTTCAGGGTTGTGCATTAATATTGCGACACTTTTACCAGTATCTATTGGTGAACCACCACCAATAGCAATGACAGCTTTTGCACCGAATTCTAGAGCTTGTTTTGTTGCTTCATCGATAGCCGCAGTTGTTGGGTTAGGCGTGACTTTTGCATAGTTTGTGTATTCTATTCCATTGTTTTTTAGCGCTTTTTCTACATAATCCCAAGCACCAGTTATTTTGTA